>CAYRTD010000053.1:1623-23492 GCA_964426915.1 uncultured Bacteroidaceae bacterium
GGGTGGGGCTACTAATGGCAGATGCCGGAACCCGAAGATACGGCGTTCTGCTTCTTGGGGTTTCCAAGGGTACAGATATATTAAAAAGGTCGACCTTTGTTAAAAAAGGATAAAATAGCTTCTGCAACATATTAGCAATGCATTTATGTGAATAATACAGGTAAACCCACTCCGAAAAGTGTTCCTTTATATTTTATCAAAACACCTTCCCTTATGCCTTTTTTATTCATAAAAAGTCTAAATAACACTCGAAAATCATTTTTCCATCGGATAAATATTCAAAATTTCAGAACTTAGAAAAGTTATTTTTGGAATTTTCTTATTCGATAATTAAATGTAACCATCATGGATGTTGAATTTCTCTCCCGACTTCAATTTGCCTTTACCATCAGTTTTCATTATATCTATCCTCCCCTTACCATTGGTATGGGTTTGATAATGGTAATAATGGAAGGCCTCTTTCTCAAAACCGGTGAAAAGATCTACGAAACCATGGCCAGATTCTGGACAAGGATATTTGCACTGACTTTCGGAATTGGTGTTGCCACAGGGATTGTCATGGAATTTGAATTCGGAACCAATTGGGCAGCATATTCACGCTATGTTGGAGATGTTTTTGGAAGTGCACTGGCAGCAGAGGGAATTTTTGCCTTTGCCCTTGAAAGCGGTTTTCTCGGAGTGCTGCTTTTTGGCTGGAACAAGGTAAGTCCGAAAGTCCATTTCATTGCCACCTTAGGAGTCTTCCTCGGATCTATGTTTTCTGCAATCTGGATTGTTGTAGCCAATAGCTGGATGCAAACTCCTACCGGATATCATATTGTTGGTGAAGGAATGAATGCCCGTGCCGAGATTACAGATTTCTGGGCAATGGTATTCAACCCTTCTTCTGTTGACCGTCTTCTTCATGTGTGGGTGGGGGCTTTTCTCGCCGGAGCTTTCTTAATTATAAGTGTTCATGCCTATTATTTATTGAAAAACCGTTATGTAGAACTCTCACACCGTGCCCTTAAAATCGCTTTGATGGTGGCCACTATTTCGGCACTTGCACAACTGGCTATCGGTCACAAATCAGCTGATGGTGTCGCAGAAAATCAACCTCCTAAACTTGCCGCCTTTGAAGGACATTTTGAAAAGGAAGGCCCGGCAGATTTATACATCATGGGTTGGGTGAATAAAGAAAAAGAAGAAGTAAAAGGCATAAAGATCCCGGGAGGCTTAAGCTTTCTTGTCCACTGGGACGCCAAAGAATCCGTACCCGGATTACGTGCATTTCCTGAAAATGAAAGACCGGGAGCTCTCAATGCGATTTTTCAGTTTTACCATATTATGGTAGCACTAGGGCTCCTGTTTATTGCCATAACCTTATTCGGGACCCTGCAATGGTGGAGAGGAAAGATTTTCACACATCGCTGGTTTTTATGGCTTCTGGTATTTGCTGTTCTTTTGCCTCAACTCGCTAATCAGTTTGGATGGTTTGCCGCGGAGATGGGTCGCCAGCCCTGGCTGGTTTACGGACATTTAAGAACAGTCGACGGACTATCCGAATCGGTGGTAGCCAGCCAGGTATTATTTTCATTGATATTTTTTACGATTATTTACGCTGTGCTTTTCATGCTATTCATATACCTCCTTGACAGAAAGATCAAAAAAGGTCCCTACGATGAAAGTGATATTGAAGACAGGGTGCTGTTAAAAGATATAGCTAACCAGTTTGAACAGAATCCAAAATTAAAAATTTAACTATTATGACATTTCTTGGTATTGATTATCCAACCTTGTGGTTTCTGGTCGTGGGAGCATTATTTTCCGGTTATGCCATCCTTGATGGCTTTGATCTTGGGGCCGGGGCCTGGCATCTTTTCTTTGAAGATGATAAAAGCAGAAGAGTCGCCTTAAATGCAGTAGGTCCGGTATGGGATGGAAACGAGGTGTGGCTGGTAATCGGCGGTGGTGCCTTATTTGCGGGATTTCCCGAAGCTTATGCAACCTTGTTCTCTGCCATGTATATACCCTTTATTTTATTCCTCGGATTCTTAATTTTCCGTGCAGTATCCATTGAATTCAGGGGCAAGGAACCTATGAAATGGTGGAGAAATCTATGGGACATTTCCTATAGTTTGTCCAGCGCAATGCTGGCATTCCTACTGGGCGTCGTTCTGGGAAATATCCTGATTGGAATGAGCCTGAATGAAAATTATGTTTTCACCGGAAATTGGCTGGAATTTCTCAATCCTTATTCAATTGCAGTGGGCTTTACCAGCCTTTTTCTGTTTATGGTTCACGGAGCCATTTATCTTACTATGAAAACAGAAGGACAACTGTTTAAGAAAATTACCCGCTTATTAAGAATATCAATTCTTTTATTTATAAGCACCTTCATCATAGTAACAATTATTACAATTACATCTTTCCCCCACCTTACAGATAAATTCAGGTCAGATCCTTTGTTATTTGCAGTACCCTTACTTGCTTTTCTAAGTATTGCAAATGTACCCAGACTGGCAAGCAAAGGGAAGTATTTGCATTCATTTATTTTCTCTGCACTGTCTATTAGTTTCCTTCTTATCCTGGTGGCCATCGAACTGTTCCCGGTTATTCTGTTATCGACTACCGACAAAGCAAACAGCCTTACAGTCTATAATGCAGCCTCTTCAGATAAAGCTTTGGGGATTATGCTGACAATTACGGCAATCGGACTTCCCCTGGTTATTGGTTATACAATATTTGTGTACCGAACCTTCTGGGGTAAGGTAAGACTGGATGATACCAGTTATTAGAAGTGTTTGTCCCTAATGTCCGAAATACTCATTCAGTGTTAAATTTAAATGGTATTCGTGACCGCGTTCGCGTAAAGCTTTCCGCGAGCGCTGAAGCTCCTCTACGGAGGCGCTAGGCGCCTACGCTAAAGCTTCAGCGGCAGCGTGCGGTTGCGAAGCTCGTTATCACTCGGTTCTACGTTATGCTTAACCTAAAAATGACCGATCCGCCCCGGACAGTCTCAACTTTTTCCGGTTTTTGACGCAACAGCTAAAGCAGGGGCGCCCATCTGCTCCCTTCAGCCGCCGAAAGCTTGCTTGAAGGCGCAGCACAAAGCTTCTACACTCGTGGAAGCTAAGGCAACACGCAGTCACAAAACTGCCATATTTTGATGTGAAATTTTAGTATTTTAGGATTAGGTTGTATATTTATATTGGTTTTAAATTTCCTTCAAATAAGAGATGAAAGAAAAAGAGTTATACAAAAAATCCACTAAAGCCCAAACTGATACTGAACATAAAGTACTTAAGCAAGGCGGATATACTATTCATTATTACCTCACGGGAGATCCTGGAAATCCACCCCTCGTGTTTTTACATCCGGCCTTTGCGGATCATCGCTGCTTTGATAAACAAATTGACTATTTCTCGGACAAATTCCGGGTAATAAGCCTTGACATGATGGGACATGGATTATCTAAAGTCAGGAGATCAAAAGATAAAATTGACCAGTCCGTGCACCATATAGAACGAATACTTCATTCAGAGGGATATGAAAAAGCCCATCTTGCCGGCGTATCAATGGGATCTCTTATTGCGCAGTATTTTGCTTTGAATTTTGCCGGGATGGTTTTATCTCTCACAAGTGTTGGGGCTTATAATATAAATTCTGATAACAGAGAAGTACTAAAGGCCCAGCGGGTAGAAAATTTTAAATGGATTTGGAAGGCTATGGTCTCAATGAAGACTTTTCGGTGGTACGTTGCCAGTGTCTCTGTTCGCAGAATAGAAGAAAAGATACGTTATTATGAAATGGCTCAATTATTTACAAGAAGATCTTTCAGCGTGATGTCTGGTCTTGGGAAAATTTTGCAAAAACGGGACGATATAATAAAACAATATCCCATCTTAATATTATCCGGGGAACACGATACAGAACTTGCACAGAAAGTAAGTAAAAAATGGCATGAATCAGAATCCGGTAGTGAATTCCACATAATTCCTAATGCAGGCCATTGTGCAAATATGGATAAATCAGAAGATTTCAATAGAATCCTTATGGATTTTCTAATGAAAGATCAAAAATCTAAATAGTGTATGGATCATAACCGAATCCGCCAAATGGCGGTCAGCTCAGCGAAGCTAATGTTCGGGATCTGCCTGAAAAAAATCAATATTTCATGCGTTTTTTAATCCTGCTTTTACATTTCTTTTTCTTCAGGGGAAAAACTTTATCTTTAGGAATTCATAAAAATTTTAGGTTATTATTCACTTCAAAATCATCAAATACATGGTATTTCTTTTGTTAGAAAATACCGGACATTAAAAAGCGGTTTCTCCCGGACAATAATTCCGGGATTCTTGAACCTTAATCCGATACTTCTTCAAGGATCTGTATGAAAGAAAGAAAAAAAAGAAAATACCATTACAAAATGAAACCCAAGATCATTGGGGTCGGCTTCCAGAAGACCGGAACGTCTACACTTAGAGAAGCGCTGAAAATATTAGGTTATACAGTTAAAGATACAAGTTCCCGCCCAATTATTCCCATAATAAAAGGAAATTACGGCAAAGTTTTGCGGATGATCAAAAACTACGATGCCATAGAAGACACCCCATGGTATATGATCTATAAAGAACTGGATGCATTAATCCCGGGATCGAAGTTCATCCTTACCATAAGGGATGAAGAATCCTGGTATAAAAGTGTAAGCAGGCAAATAGGCGATCTGAGAAGCCCCCAGCTTGAATGGATCTACGGAAGAGGAAAAGGACTTCCCAAAGATGATAAGGCAAACACCATTCAGGTATATTCCGACCACAATAAAGAAGTCATGGAGTATTTCAAAGACCGTCCTGAGGATCTGTTGGTTCTCGACTTTACAAAGGGTGATAAATGGGAAAAACTATGCGCCTTTCTAAACAAGGAAGTTCCTGCTGTAGCTTTTCCCCATGCCAATAAAACGAAAAAGTCACAAAGCACTGAATTAAACTTACGGTTAAAATTCAAATATCTGAGAAAAAGAATAAGAAATAATCTCAAAATGAAGTATATGGATCTGATGGGGTATTGGCCGGATAAATATTGAGTGAATATTCTTCAAAAGATCTCCACCCCTAACAGTTTTGTATGTAACCCAAAACTAAAATAATATTTTTCAGACATCCTCATTTTAAGTTACACAGCATTCCCTGAAACAAGCAGTAAATCCGATGTGCTATCAGGTTAAGTATCTGACAATCTGTGTCTCATATGTTTCTTGTTATTTTGGTATACTATTTGATTTGGTATACTATTTGAAATAAGTAATACAGAACATATAAAAACATAGATATGAAAAAGTTAATAATTATCAGTATAGTATTTTCTCTTGGTTTATCATCTGTCCTGATGGGACAAAGTAATAAAGAAACCAGGAAAGAAAGGAAAAAAGCGAAAGCTGAAAAATACGAACAACTTTATCAGAATACTAAAAACATTCTGGAAAGCAAAGAGTTTGTCCTTGAAGCACATTATCTTGGTAATAAATATGGCCAAAGAATCCCTGTTTCTTCCTCGATCAATTTCATTAAGGTAGATTCATCTGAAGCAGTATTACAGATTGGAAGTCATACAGGAGTTGGTTATAACGGCCTGGGAGGCATTACCACTGATGGACGGATTACAGCCTGGGAACTAAATAAAAACGATAAAAAAAATAATTTCAACCTTAGCATGAATGTAATGACCAGTCTGGGTAACTATGATATTTTCATGAACATAAGTGCAGATGGGTATACAACTGCGAGAGTGCATGATTTGAGAGGAGGACAGCTAACCTATACGGGAAATATCATTCCTCAGGGTAATTCTCAGGTTTATGAGGGCACAAGTACGTATTAGATAAAAATGATCAGATTCTTCCAAAAGTCCTGACCATATCCCTGATTTTCTTTTCGAGTTTTTTACTTAATTGTCCTTCTTTTAGCTTCCAAAGCCAGTTACCTTCTGTAGTGGACGGGAAGTTCATCCTGCTTTTTTCGTCCAGTCCGAGCCAGTCCTGAATAGGGATAATTGAAATTTTGGCGACTGAGGAATAAGTAACCCGTATCATTTCTTTATGGCAGTTTTTTTCTTTTAGCTTTTTACCTGTATATTTTTTAAACCGTTTGAGTGTGGCTTTATCTGCTTCTTTTCTGTACCAGCCCTTCATCGTATTGTTATCATGTGTGCCGGTATAAGCAATACTATTATATGTGAAAGTCAGTGGAGTATGCTGTAAATAAGGCATGTTTTCCTCAAAACCAAACTGTAAAACTCTCATTCCAGGTAGCTTATAATGATCCCGCAGGTCATAAACATCCTGATCTATCTGTCCCAGGTCTTCTGCTACAAAAGGCATATCCGGAAACTCCTCTTTAATAACGTCAAAAAGGTCGTTTGCAGGTCCTTTGACCCATTTTCCGTGCAGTGCAACCTCTGCATCTGCCGGCACCTCCCAATAGGCCGAAAAACCCCTGAAATGATCCAGCCTGATCAGGTCGAACCATTCAAGATTCTTCCGGATCCTGTTGATCCACCAACTATAACCATCTTTCTTCATTTCCATCCAGTTAAACAGAGGCATACCCCACAACTGACCATTTTCATTAAAATAATCGGGGGGCACTCCCGCCACTGCTTCCATTGAATTATCGCCCTTTAATCTGAAAAACTCCTGGTGTGACCACACATCGGCACTGTCGTAATCAATATAAATAGGAATATCGCCGAAAATCTCAATTCCTTTTTCGTTGGCATATTCCCTGATTAAAGCCCATTGTTCTGAAAAAATGAACTGTTTAAAAATGATCTTCTGTATTTCTTCCTGGTGTTCCCTGGCAAAACTCTCAAGAACAGACCGGTTCCTGTTCCGGTATTCTTCAGGCCATTCATTCCAGGGCTGAAGGTCAAATTTGCGTTTTAGGGATAAAAAAAGAGCGAAATCGTATAGCCAGTACTTTTCTTTATTTTGAAATTCGTTGAATTCTTTCTTTATTTCAGCATCTTCAGAATCCCGGAAATTCAGATAGGCCTTTTCGAGGTAATAATTTTTAGCTTCTTCTGCATGGGGATAATCCACCTGGTTCTCACTTTTTTTCTGATATTTTTCCACCTCCGATTCATCCACTAATCCCATCCGGCTTAAATGCAGGGGGTCGGTAAAAAGGGTATTTCCCGCAAATGCAGAATAAGAGCTGTAAGGGGAATAACTGGTAAGCCTGTCGGATTGGTTCAAGGGGAGTACCTGCCAGTAGCTCTGGCCGGTCTGGTTTAAAAAATCAATAAATTCCATGGCCACAGGGCCAAAATCTCCGATTCCGTATAATCCGGGTAATGAGGATACATGCATAAGAATTCCTGCTTTTCGCACCGGTTCAGCCTTCCTGCCTCTGAGCATTCCAAAAGGCATTTTATTAAATATATCCTTGACCATCAACGTTCCACCGGTCTCAAGAGTTTCCTTTGTAAATCGGTTTTCCCATTTAGGAGGGGAGATCCGGGGCAGCTTTACCCTGGTATTTTTCCAGTCATGATTTTCCGGTAAAGTGGCTGTATTAAGAGGAAGTACTATCAGAAGATAGTCGTTCCCATATTTCCGGAGAAAAGAAATTATATGGTCTTTATATTCTCCCTTTATCTTTAAACCAATATAAGCCCCTTTGAGAAACATATCTGGGTTTTTTACTCTTTCCTGCAATGTCAGATATGTTACCCACTGCTTGATAAAGCCATTTAAGGTATTCTCCCATAATCTTTCCGTAAACTTTTCTGCATCTTTTGAATAGTCACTGATAAGTATTTCCAGAGTGCCGGAAAGGTTTTTATAGTCTACCGGCCGCCGGTTATCAGGATCTACAAAACTAAGATTCCAGGTTTCACATCCCTGAAAAGTATCTGGAATTCCGGGAACAGTATTTTTCAGGATAAGCTGAGTAACAGAATTTATTATTCCATGAGGAATGATCTCTTTCACAAAAGAGAGATAGCTATGTAAAAAATCATTTTCAGTTGACAGTATCTTCTGCAAAAATTCCAGGGTTTTGTTTTCATAATCCGTATCCGGCTCACTCCAGGAAGAGTTAACTTTTGCTTCACGAAAGGCTTTAACCAGATATTCCTCAAGGCGCGTTTTAAAGTCCTCATCAATTTTTCCTTCCATGGGTAGATGAGCACAAAGGGTCTGATAGATAAAGTATTCATCATTTGAGGAGGGTACCGGTTGGAAATTGATTTCGGATTTCAGGCTAACATTTATAGTTTCCCAGTGCCTGGTGACTTCTCTCCATTTTTGTGAAATATCACTTAATACGTTCAACCTGGCGCGGGCATCCTCTCCTCTCTTTGTGTCGTGGGTAGATGTGGTATTCAATGCCATAGGGGATTTTTGATGCCGTTCTTCCATTAATTTATGAAAGCTGGAAGTAGTAATACCAAAATAAGCCGGATTATCCCCTACTTCATTATAAGCAATAAAGGGGATATAAGAATAAAAAGCCGTATCTTCAATTCCTTTGGCCATCAGAGGTCCCGTAAACTGCATGCATCGACGGAAAAAAGCATCTGTTTCTGAAATTGTATTCTCGTCTTCTGTTTGGGATAATAGAAACAAAGCCTGCAATTCCAACAGTGCATGCTCATTATTCTTATTATTTATAATTGCCTCTCTAAATATTCTCTTTATCCGTTCTTTATCCTCCTTTGTAAATTCAGAAGGGACATTATACATTTTATAGACCGGAAAATAGATCATAAATTCAGCAATAGCCTTTTCAAGATTACGACTGTCGACCTGATGAATGGCCGGGGAAGGTATTTGCCTGCACTGGTAATTTAGGATCTCAAGCTCTCCTTTTAATCTATTATAAAGAATATATCTCTTTTTGTCATGGAAAAAATCATGTGGTTCGATAGATTCATCACTCCAGTTCCGATAAAATGAAAACAGGTTTTCTCCCTGCTTCTTATTGGATAATAAATTATTGACCATCGCAAGGAAGTCATATCCCGTTGAGCCTTGCACAGGCCATTTATCCGGAAGTTTTTCATCTTCTTCGAGGATCTTTTCCACGATAAGATAGGCTTCATCTCCTACCAAATTCCGCAATGCTTCAAGATAGGCTGTGGGATCAGCCAGGCCGTCAATATGGTCAATTCTCAATCCGTCAAAATGCTTTGTCTTCAAAAGGGAATCCGCGAATTCATGATAAACCCTGAATACATGTTCATCCTGAATATTCAGACAAATCAGACCGTTTATGGTAAAAAACCTGCGGAAATTAATTCTTTTTTCAGTATCTTTCCAGTAAACGGGAATGTAAGCGAGGTTTGCCATAAGTTCCTTCATTCGGGAAGGATCGGTATTAACTTCTGCCAGGCACTCGGATATAAAATTCGCATTCGGGTTTTCCTGCTGGTATAAATTATAGAAATTTTCCTGATCCCGCGGACTAATTTCCAGAGGTTTCTGACGTCCGAGGATTTCTCTTACAATTTCAGGCATCTCTGAGGCAGGACCAAAGCTAAATAATACAGGGTATGCCTGATCCGAGACAGGGTATTCATCATCATAATAACACAGTTTAAATCCGTTTTCATCAATTTTAACAGAGATCTCCTGTTTTTTAATAAGGATATCAACAGCCTCTCCGAAAAAAGGAAGCATTATTCTGTCTCTCAGGTCTTCATCAGGATGATCGGTAATAATGTCGAAAAAAGAATAAAACTTTGATTGCTTTCCTTTTTTTAACAGATCATAAATCCATGGATTCTCAGTTGAATAGGCCATATGATTGGGGACAAAATCCTGCAACCACCCCATATTTCTCTCATGAAGTTCTTTAATAAGACTATCAAAACTTTCCATACCTCCAATTTCACTATTCAGTCTCAGGGGATTGGTAATATCATAACCGTGCATACTCCCTTTAACCGCCTGAAAAACGGGTGATGCATAGATTGTTTTGATTCCTGACAAATGCAGGTAAGGTAAAATATCTTCGGCATCCCTGAAGGAAAATCCTTTGTGAAACTGAAGCCGGTAAACCGAAACCGGATTATATAGGTTCTTTTTCATTTAATCTTTTGAAAACATTACTATACCGAGAGGAGGAATGACAATATTGATGGAGTGGTTTTCTCCATGATAGGGAACAGGATTACTATCCACACTTCCGAAATTACCCATGCCGCTCCCCCCGTATTGTTTGGCATCACTGTTAAGGATCTCCGACCACTGAGAATCATCCGGCACTCCGATCCTGTAGTTATACCTGGGAACGGGGGTAAAGTTAGCTATAACCAGAACAGGCTGTTTTTTCTGATCATTGTATCTAATAAAACTGAGTATGGAATTATGTGCATCGTTTGCATCGATCCAGCGAAAACCTTCCTCAGAAAAGTCTTTTTCAAACAATGCGGGAAAACGCTTATATACACTGTTAAGGTCCTTGACAAAAAACTGTAAGCCCTTATGTGGCTCATAATCATTAAGATGCCAATCGAGGCTACCTTCGTAGTTCCACTCCTTCCACTGACCGAATTCCATTCCCATGAAATGCAGTTTTTTACCCGGATGAGCGAACATAAAACCGAATAGTAATCTAAGGTTTGCAAATTTCTGCCAGTCATCGCCGGGCATTTTTTGAATAAGGCTTCCCTTTCCGTGAACTACTTCATCGTGGGATAAAGAGAGCATGAAATTCTCTGAGAAAGCATACATTATGCTGAATGTCATCTGGTTGTGATGATAACTTCTGTGAATAGGTTCATGAGCCAGATAACTAAGGGTATCGTGCATCCACCCCATGTTCCATTTCATCCCAAAACCAAGTCCGCCGGTATAAACAGGCTTTGTCACCATTGGCCAGGCGGTAGATTCCTCTGCAATAGTTTGTACATCCGGATAGGAAGTATAAACAGATTCGTTAAAATCACGAAGGAAAAGGATAGCGTCAAGATTTTCCCTTCCGCCATGTTCATTGGGGATCCATTCTCCTTCTTTTCTGGAATAATCCAGGTATAGCATTGAAGCTACAGCATCAACACGTATCCCGTCAATATGGTATTGTTCCATCCAGCTATGTGCACTGCTTATTAAAAAGTTTCGGATTTCATTACGGCCGTAATTAAAAATATAACTGCTCCAGTCGGGATGATAGCCTTTTCGCGGATCCTGATGTTCATAAAGATAGGTGCCGTCAAAAAAATGGAGTCCATGCTGGTCGCCCGGAAAGTGAGAAGGTACCCAGTCAATAATTACTCCGATATCATTCTGATGAAGTATATCGATAAAAGCCATGAATTCATCAGGATTACCAAAGCGGCTTGTAGGAGCAAAGAAACCGGTTACCTGGTAGCCCCAGGAGCCTGAATAAGGATATTCCGTTACCGGCATGAGTTCAACATGCGTATAACCCATGTATTTGACATAAGATGAAAGTTGCTCTCCCAGCTCCTGGTAATTGAGAGGTCTCATTTCTTCTTCGGGTGAACGACGCCAGGATTCAAGGTGCACCTCGTAAACAGACATTGGTCCGTTTAAATTATTATGCTCCTTTCTTTTTTCCATCCATTCGGAATCTCTCCATTTATGCCCGTATTCCCATACTATTGAGGCAGTTTTGGGAGGCTGCTCATTGTAAAAAGATACAGGATCAGATTTTTCCACCTCATAATTATTATATTGGGATCTTATAAAATACTTATAAGTTTCGCCTTTGACAGTTCCAGGGATAAAGCCCTGCCAAATACCGGATCCGTCCTCACGTACTTTTAAAGGATGGGCATCTTTCGACCAGTGATTAAAGTTACCTATTACCGAAACAAAGGCTGCGTTAGGTGCCCACACAGCAAAAAATGTTCCCTGTGTATTATCTTTTTCAATAATATGAGCCCCGAATTTTTTATGAAGGGAAAAATGTTTTCCTTCTCTGAAAAGATAAATATCATAATCTGTTATGAAATCATCTACTTCCCATACAGGTGGTTTTGCTGGGGGGGTCGACTGTTTCACAACCGGCTTTTTTGTTGTGGGTTTTGCTGCAGGTTTTGATTTTGCCGATTTAGCAGCAGGCTTACTTTGTGCAGGTTTTGCGGGATTTTTTTTCTTACTTGTGGATGAACGTGTATTTGATGATTTTTTTTGTGCTGTCATAATTTTTTGGTATTTTATCTATAATTTTCAGCCGATTTTTTTCTCAATGATGCATAGGTGGAAAAATAGAGACTTCTCCCCCGGCTGATTTTCTATAATGCTTTTATTTATTTTTTTCTATCAGTTCATTGAGAATCTTCCGGAGGCCATTCAAAGGTATGTGCAACCAGTCTGGACGGTTATTAAGCTCGTAATCTGCTTCGTAAATAGCTTTTTCTATTATATAAACAGAGAGCAGGCCGTCCAATTGTCTGCTTGTTTCCGGAATAAAGGAAGCTTCACCTGCGGTTTCCAGATAGCTCTCCATAAAAGTATCCCGTACTTTCTTATACCATGCTTCCAGCCAGGGGTCAAGAAAGTCGGGATCTTCCGGTATTTTGGACTTATATTCCAGTTGTCCCATGTAAATAGCGTAATGAAAAGAACGTAACATTCCTGCCACATCTTTAAAAGGGCAATACTTCAAACTTCTGGCTGTGAGGGATCTTGTCGGTTCGCCTTCAAAATCGATAATAACAAAGTCTTTACCTGTAAATAAGACCTGTCCAAGATGATAATCACCATGAATCCGGATCTTGGATGTATGTATCTTCTCCTGCTCAAGAGTCTGTTTAATGGTAGTTAAAAGAAGATTTTCATTCTTTATAATTTCATCCAATAAGGTTTTTTGTTCTTCATCAAGCTTTTTAATTGAAGATTTCATCTCATTGATGGTACGCTTAATAAGGGTTCTGAAGGACTGATATAGCGATTTCTGATACAGAAGTGAAAAAGGTTCTTCAGTAAAATCCTTATCTTTTTTTACAGAAGCCAGGGCAATATGCATTTCAGCGGTTCTCTGACCCAAAAGAGCAATCATTTCAATAAAAAAGGGATCGAAAAGTTGACTTTCCTTTTCCTCACCAATCAGTTTCAGAATGTCCGGGGTCTTTTCACTGTAACCAGTCATTAACTCATCTTTTTCAGACCGTATCTTATCGAAATAATTTTCAATATAATTACTGGTAAATTCCCAGGCATTCCCTTCATTAGAGACAAAATCGACCAGTAAGCCCAGAGACATATTTTCTGCATTACTTGTTCGATATTCGAGTGAACCGGCGTAAACCGGGAAATTTTTGAACTGTGTATGTTCTGTCAGAGCTTTTATTATATCCAGCTCTGGATTTTTCCCTTCTTCCGGACTTCGGTACATTTTTAAAAAGAATCTGTTGTCGTAAAGTATTGAAGTATTGGATTGTTCAGCACCCAGAATTCTGGATGGAAGGGGTAATTCACTTTTTTTGACCTTCCGGTTTAAGTTTTTACCAGGTATTCCGGCAATCTCTCCATTTTTATGTTTTGCTTTACTTCGGTGAACAATCAGTTTCATAAAGACATCCCTCACATCGCTATTATAGGACCCGTCATAAAGAAGCCCGTCTCTTCCTTCAATCTCAACATTTGCAATTGCCGCTTCCGGGTGATGATACTTTATTTCCTGTAACAGATCACCGAAAGCTATTGAGAGAGGTATAACATATTGTTCACTTTTCCCTTCCAGATAAAAGCTTTCAAGGATCAGAATATATGAATTCTGTTCTCCGGTGTGCATAGGAATGGTATCAATGATCTCAACATCCTTAACTTTCTTTGCTTTTCCCCTGAACCATCTGTTTTGCTGAATATATTCAAAAAGAAGCTCTTTCAGAGATTTTTTGGTGGTCTCATACATCTGATTCCACTGCCTGTTTGTCAATTTTAGTTTGAAATCGCTTGATAAGGGTTCTATAATCTCATCCTCATGGGGCTTACGAAGCTCAAACCAGAAATAGTTCTTGAACTGTAGAGGAAATACATAAGGTCTTTCCTCAATAGCTATAAAGTCATTACGGCTGAAAATTTCCGTTGGCACATAGCCTTCATATTCAGCCAGATCCAGTTGGGCTTGCTGAGAATACCTGGAAAGATTGATAATTACCAGGATAATTTCCTCTTCAAATTTTCTTGTGAAAGCAAGGATTTTAGAATTATTTGTATCGATAAAATTTATATCACCCCGGCTAAAAGCCTTATATTGTTTTCTTTTTGCAATAATCCGGCGCATCCACCATAGCAATGAAGAAGGATTCTTCTCATAATTTTCAACATTCAGGGTTTCATAATGATAATCGTGATTAAATATCACAGGCAAAAAAAGCTGCTGTGGTTCGGCACTAGAAAAACCCGCATTCTTATCAGCCGACCACTGCATCGGAGTCCTAACTCCATCCCGATCGCCAAGATAATAGTTATCACCCATTCCAATCTCATCCCCGTAATATACTATGGGAGTCCCGGGTAATGAAAACAGAAGAATGTTCATCAATTCAATATTCTTCCGGTCGTTACCCAGAAGAGGGGCCAGTCTTCGCCTGATCCCAAGATTGATCTTCTGCATGGGATTCTGAGTAAAGGATTTGTACATATAATCGCGTTCCTCATCAGACACCATTTCCAGGGTTAATTCATCATGATTCCTGAGAAATATAGCCCACTGACAGTTTTCAGGAATTTTTGGGGTTTGATCCAGTATATCGATAAGAGGAAAACGGTCTTCCATCCTCATCGACATATACAAACGGGGCATAAGCGGAAAATGAAAAGACATGTGGCATTCATCCCCTTTACCGAAATATTCCGAAGCATCATCAGGCCATTGATTAGCTTCTGCCAGGATCATTTTGTCTTCATATTTTTCATCAATATGTTTCCGTAATTTTTTTAAGAACTGATGGGTTTCGGGAAGATTTTCACAATTCGTTCCTTCACGCTCATATAAATATGGAACAGCATCGAGACGCAGTCCGTCAACTCCGGCATCGAACCAAAAATCGAGGACTTTAATAACAGCTTTATGAACACTGGGATTATCAAAATTCAAATCAGGCTGATGTGAATAAAAACGATGCCAGTAATAGGCCTTCGCCACAGGATCCCATGACCAGTTGGAAATCTCAAAATCCTGAAAAATGATCCGGGCTTCATTATATTTATTTGTTGTATCATTCCAGACATAGAAGTCACGGTATATGCTTCCCGATTTGGCATTCCGGGCCCTTTCAAACCATTTGTGTTCGTTGGAGGTATGATTAAGTACCAGCTCCGTTATCACCCGCAGATCTCTCTTATGAGCCTCGAGGATAAAACGTTTAAAATCGGCCATGGTACCATAGTCTTCATGGATATGCGTAAAATCGGATATGTCGTATCCCCCGTCTCGTAGTGGTGATTTATAAAATGGCAGCAACCAGAGTGCATTTACTCCCAGGTCTTTCAGATAATCGAGTTTTTTTATAAGACCTCTGAAGTCGCCGATTCCGTCCCCATTGCTATCCAGGAAGGATCTGACATGAGCCTGGTATATTATTGCATCCTTATACCAGCTTTTTTTCTTTGTATCTTTCATTGTATAATTTTTACATAAAGTAATCAAAATCTCTTTCGGATCGTACTTTTCGTCTGACCCTGAAAATGTGAGCCGGGATGACTCCCGGGTCGATCTCCACATAGTTATGTGCCCCACTCCAGAGGAAAAATGAGCCACTCAACAGATCATGCACCTGGAAAGGCTCGTGATGATCCATTTTAAATTCGTCCAGTGGCAGATTGATCCAACCCGATTGTGTATGATGCGGATCAAGATTTACCACTACCAGGATAATATTATCAAGGTCATCCGTAGTTTTGGTGTAACAAATAAGTGCTTCATTATTAATTTCATGGAACTTCAGGCTGTGAGTATTTTGAAGTGCCTTATTTTCCTTTCTTATTTTATTGATCCTGGCAATAATGTTTTTAATGCTCTGAGGATTATTAACATCCCAGTTTTTGATCTCATATTTTTCAGAGTTGAGATATTCTTCTTTCCCAGGCTGAGTTGGTATATTTTCCATTAATTCATACGCAGGGCCATAAATTCCATAGTTTGAACTTAGAGTCGCAGCCAGAATAATTCGCTGTATGAAACCAGAGCGTGGAGCTATCTGAAGGTATTCCGGTAATATATCCGGAGTATTCGGCCAGAAGTTAGGGCGGAAAAATTCCCTGGCTTCCGTATTGACAAGCTCTTCACAATAAGATGTGATCTCATATTTGGTATTTCTCCATGTAAAGTATGTATAAGATTGTGTAAACCCCTGTTTTGCCAACTGATACATTAGCTTAGGTCGTGTAAATGCCTCGGAAAGGAAAATTACATCAGGATGTTCCTTTTTAATTTCTCTTATCGCCCAACCCCAGAAACGCAATGATTTAGTGTGTGGATTGTCAACCCTGAATATCTTTATACCCTGATTTATCCAGTATATAAAAACACTTTTTAATTCCTCCCACAGATTTTTCCAGTCGTCGGTTTCAAAGTTCAGCGGATAAATATCTTCATATTTTTTTGGCGGATTTTCAGCATATTGCAAACTACCGTCGGGCCTTTCTTTAAACCACTGAGGCTGTTCCTTTACCCAGGGATGATCGGGAGAACATTGAAAAGCTATGTCCATAGCGATCTCAATTTCATATTCCGAAGCCACTTCAATCAGGCTTTTAAAATCATCCAGGCTCCCTAGTTCAGGATGAATAGCCTTATGACCGCCTTCCTTACCGCCTATAGCCCATGGAGACCCAGGCTCTCCAGGTTCGGAAGTTACACTGTTATTTTTCCCTTTTCGCCGGCTTTTTCCGATAGGATGTATAGGGGGCAGATACATTATATCAAATCCCATCCCGGAAATATAAGGTAAAAAATGAATGCAGTCTTTGAAAGTGCCATGCTGGTTTTCATCGCTCCCCAGTGAGCGCGGAAACACTTCATACCAGCTGCTGAAATTTGCTCTGACCCGTTCAACTTCGACTTCGTGTTCTTTTTCATCCCGGGTAATATGCTTTTTAACCGGGTATTTAACCATGATATCATAAAGAGTACCGTCAAGAATACTTTGTATTTTATTCTCCGGCTGTTCAGCCTCGGAAGAAAAAAGTAATTCTGCATCTTTAAGAAAATCTTTGTCTTCGGGAAGGATATCCTCAATTTCCTCCAGTGTTGTCTGAATAATTCCGGCACCAATTTGCAAATCAATTCCATAATCCACAGCAGCATCAATTTTTATTAAAATATCGCGGTGCCATGTTTTAAAATGATCTACCCAGGCCTGAATCCCGAAGAACCAGCTACCGGTTTTTGTCAGATTGAAAAATCCATACCACCGGTCATTAATATCATATTCCAGTTCCTTCCATTGCCAGTTACCATCCTCCCCATATTTATAAAAAAATTCGGCGGAAAGCACATCATGGCTGTCGCAGTATATGTCCGCTTCGAGCCTGAGCTTTTCATTAATTACTCTCTTCACAGGAAATTCACCGCAATTAATTGCGGGTTTGACATTTTCTATAATAACTCTTTGCTGACCGTTCATAATAATTAATTTGAAAATATGATAAATGATTTTGGGCTAATGGTGATCTCATCTCCGGACTTTAATTTTTCCGGACTTTTTCCTCCTGGTCCCATGAACCGTTGATTAGCCGAATCCAGAACCCTATTTAGTTCCCCTCCTATGCCATCCGGCACCTGGATTGATTGATTTTTTTCACTGAAATTCATCAGACACAGAAGGTAAGATTCATCCTGCCACCTTTTGAGAACAAATAGTTTTTCTTTTTCGGAAATTTCCAGTTTATCTTTATCCGGAACTTTCAAAACGGGATGATCCTTACGCAGAGAAATTAATTCCTTATATAAAGAGAACATTGCTTTCTTATGATCATCTTCAGAGATCTGCCATGAAAGCCTTGACTTCTCGAAAGTTTCCGGGGAGGAAGGGTCAGGAGCTTCGCTGTCATCATCATTAAAATCTTTAAATTCCTCTGATCTTCCTTTTCTTACAAGTTCATTCAGATATGAATCTTCATGACTTACAAAATAACAAAAAGGATTCTTTTCCCCATACTCTTCTCCCATGAAAAGCATTGGAATGTTCGGTGCTAAAAACATAGTCCCTGCAATCAACTTGGCCATTTCAAAACCGGCTATGCTTATCAGCCTTTCCCCGTATTTCCTGTTCCCAACCTGATCATGATTCTGGTTGAATATCACAAACTGTTTGCCGGGGTTATCTTCTGTGGAATTACCATAGGTTTTTTTACGGAATTCCGAGTATTTTCCATCATAAACAAAAGCCTTCTTTATTGATTTGGACAGGTGTTCAGCCTTTCCGAAATCCACATAATATCCTTGATTCTCGTTAGTTGCCAGAGTATGAACAGAGTGATGAAAATCGTCGGACCATTGGGCGTCCAATCCATAGCCTCCTTTCGGAATGGGAGATATATATCTTACATTGTTAAGATTAGACTCTGCGATCAAATAATGTTTTTTATTCAGCTCCTTATTCAACTCTTCTATATTTTCAGCCAGTTCCTGCATAATATGAAGAGCACTAAAATCATATATGGCATGAACAGCATCGAGGCGTAACCCATCAATGTGAAAATTACGGCACCACATAAGCGCATTCTGAATTACGAAATTTCTGACGCCATCGCTGTAGGGCCCGTCGAAATTAATGGATTTTCCCCAGGGTGTAGAGTATCTTTCCGTGAAATAATGGCCAAACTGTGTGGCATAATTTCCTTCCGGCCCGAAATGATTATAAACCACATCAAGAATTACAGCAATGCCGTTATTATGGCAGGCATTCACCAGCTCCATCAATTCTTTAGCTCCGCCGTAAGAATCATGAACAGCAAAGGGATAAACACCATCGTAACCCCAGTTTCTTTCACCACTGAACTGGGATACAGGAAGGAGCTCAATGGTATTTATTCCCAGTTCTTTCATATAGTCTAGTTTGGATAATATTTCCTGAAAGTTGGCCTTCTCAGAAAATGTTCCCGTATGAAGCTCATACTGGATCATATCTTCCAGGGGAATATTTTTAAAATGCTGATCAGTCCATTTAAAATCCTCCAGCTTTAATAGTTCTGAAGGTCCATGAACACCTCTGGGTTGTGAAAGTGAAGCGGGGTCCGGAAAATTTTCCCCACCATCAATTTTATATTTATAGAGATCTCCTGGCTCTACCTCATCAGACCGTATGCTCCAGTATCCGCCCTCTTCTTTATTTAAGGAGAGTTCGTTTCCCCTGTCCTCAAGAACCAGTTGTATATCTTTGGCTTTGGGAGCCCACAGGTTAAATTCACAGGTATTATTATCTGTAAAAAAGGGGAATATTTTCTTATAGATCATACTAAAAAGGATGTTAATAATTGATATTTACAGAATATAAAACGAGCAGAATATATCTGCTATTTTAATATTTCATAAATATTATTTTTTGAGTATTTACCGTAGAAAGTCTATTTTTACGGCTTATATTGCTACTACCCGATAAACAAATAAACTAGTGTATTGTTTCGGTCATTAGAAGCCTTATAATTCTGGCAGTATGATTATCTGAATAAACAGAACCACGCTTCCCTAAATCAACAAATTACAAGAAATAATGAAAAATTACGGAGATAAAATATTACCCGGGAAACCTTATCCTCTGGGAGCAACTTATGACGGAGAGGGCGTTAATTTTGCCCTTTATTCTGAAAATGCAACCGGTGTAAAATTGTGTTTATTTAAAGAACAGGACAATGACCAGGATTACGTACAGCTTGACATAGAAGAGGTTACGGATTATGTCTGGCATGTATACCTACCTGGTATCCGTCCCGGGCAATTATATGGTTTCCGGGTTTACGGAAGGTATCAGCCAAAAAAAGGAATACGTTTTAATCCCCAGAAATTACTCATCGACCCTTATGCAAAAGCTATCCAGGGAAGGGTAGAAGTTAAGGAAAGCATGTTCGATTACTCATTCAGCAGCAACGAAAAAAAGAATGTGTTTGAAAAGAATATTATTGACAGTGCAAAAGAGATGAATAAGTCCGTAGTAATAGATACTGGCTTCAATTGGGAAGGCATCAGGAAGCCCGAAATCCCCATGCATAATTCTGTTATTTATGAACTTCATGTTAAAGGATTCACCGCGACTCATCCTGATATCCCTAAAAATGAGCGGGGAACATACAAAGGACTTGCAAACCCAAAGATCATTAATTATTTTAAGGAACTTGGTGTCACAGCCATTGAACTGATGCCTATCCACCATTTTGTGCATAATAAATTCCTCCTCGATCAGGGTCTTTCCAATTACTGGGGCTATAATTCCATCGGATTTTTCGCCCCTCATGCAGAGTACAGTGCTTCGGGTATGATGGGTGAACAGGTAAAGGAGTTTAAAGAGATGGTTAAAGCTTATCATCGTGAGGGTATTGAGGTTATACTGGATGTAGTATATAATCATACAGGAGAAGGAAACCATCTGGGACCGAGTCTGGCTTTCCGGGGTATCGATAATCTGAATTATTACCGTATGGACCCTAAAAAACCCCTGTATTATGCCGATTACACCGGTACCGGAAATACGCTTAACATGCTCAGCAGCCGCATACTGCAACTTGTAATGGATAGCCTGCGCTACTGGGCCAACGAGATGCAGGTGGATGGTTTTCGTTTCGATCTTGCTTCAGCACTTGCGAGGGGGTTATACGATGTTGGAAAACTATCTACGTTTCTTGATACCATTCACCAGGATCCGACTATTTCCCAACTCAAACTCATTGCTGAACCATGGGATTTGGGGGAAGGCGGCTATCAGGTTGGTAATTTCCCGGTTTTATGGGCAGAATGGAATGGAAAATACCGTGATTCCGTCAGAAAATTCTGGCGTGGAGATGAAAGTCAGGTAAGTGAACTGGCTTATCGTTTAAGTGGCAGTAGTGATCTTTATGAAGATAACGGAAAATTACCCTCTTCGAGCATTAATTTCGTAACTGCACATGATGGGTTCACTCTCCATGATCTGGTGAGCTACAATCAAAAATATAATCTGGAGAACGGAGAAGACAACAAAGACGGGGAGGATCATAATATCAGCTGGAACAGTGGTGAGGAGGGGCCTACCGTTGATCCGGATATTATTGCTCTGAGAGAAAAAAGAAAAAGGAATTTCCTGGGCACTCTGTTACTTAGTCAGGGTGTTCCGATGATCAGTCATGGCGACGAATATGGCAGGACACAGAAGGGGAATAATAATGCTTATTGCCAGGACAATGAAATAGCCTGGATGGACTGGAACTGGGACGATAATCAGAAAAAATTGCATGAGTTTACAAAAAAGATCATCGGAATCCGGAATCAATATCCCATAACGCACAGGAGAAGGTATTTTAAAAACCGCCAGATCATGGGAGAAGGAGTAAAAGATATACGATGGCTCAATACCGATGGACTGGATATGAGCAAGGAAGAATGGGAAACCAGCTTCATTAGATGCATGGGCATGTTACTCAATGGAGAATTAATGTGGGAGGTAGATGAATTTGGAAACAATCTTAAAAAGGATATCCTGTTAATACTTGTAAACAGTTATTGGGAACCGGTATCTTTTACACTGCCTCATGAAGGACTAAGTTCAACCTGGGAAATTCTTATGGATACGGAAAAGCCCGAAATGAAGGAATCAGAAGAACCTATTCTGAATATATATAAAATGTCGGCCAGGTCGATGGTATTATTGAAAAATGTGAATAAATAGAGTCTGGATCATAACCGAATCCGCCAAATGGCGGTGAGCTCAGCGAAGCTAAT
>CAYRTD010000054.1:0-23482 GCA_964426915.1 uncultured Bacteroidaceae bacterium
TACTTCAGGATCAAGAAGAAAAACCTATAGAATTCAAAAAGGTAAAACTCCCCCCGTCAATCCATAATGAAAATGAATCATTTGTTCAGGTACTTGTGGAAGGGAAATTATCTCTCTTTACCCATTTACCCGATAACTGATCCACACTATCAGTTCTAGAAGAAAACTTGGCAATTGCACATAAATAAAAGGAATTTCTAAATATTGCCCTAATTTTACGTATTGATCATTCGGGATATAGGAAAAAATGCTTGTGTGAATGGTATTTTATAAATCATCCCTGTACTGATCTTCATACAAACCAATATCGCTGTAAGGAATGGGTTCAAATCCCGGAATCTCTTCAAACACCGCAGCATCTTCTTTAAGATTAAAGTTTTGCTGATCGGGATTCACAAATCCCGGGTCCTGGCTGGTAATCCAGTTATTTTGCCATAGTTCGAAACGGGTTGAATCAAAACCATGCTTGCTAACCATATAGGTAGTGTTGTAAAAAACATTGTTAATCACTTTATTTCTGTGAAGAAAAGGGGTATCCCATTCAAAGAAATTAACAAAATCTGGATACTTTTCGGTCCATTCCTTACTGGTAATATCAAGATTCTCCCTCATCCTTTGCCAGTATACGCCTCCAGTATCAAGACCGTTTTGCTCCATGTAAAATGGTGTTCCGGCAATCACCGGGTCTTCCAGCCAGATGCCGTGTGCGCCTTCAATGAAAATATTATTGGTAACCAGATTGTCCGATCCCCCATTCATGGTTATATCACCGAAATCCATCTTCGAACATTTGTAAAATATGTTGCCTTTAACTGTAATCAAGGAAGAACCATCATCAAGATGCAAGGCTGTATTTTTAAAATCGCTTTGACCCAGCTCTGTAAAATAATTGTAGCGGATCTCATTCCCTCTTTCCGAAGGATTTCTACCCATACCGATAGCGCCGGCATCATGAATATCCTGAACAAGCCGCTCAAACTTTGAATATTCAATTATGTGTTCATTTCCAAAAATGGCAATTGCCAGGTGTGGGGCATCATGAAAATAGCAATGGCTGATTCTGTTACCAACCCCATATAATGTAATTTGAGCACAATAAGTTTTATTTCTCCTGTTTACGTGATGGAATTCACAATTTTCAACGAAATTATTCCCTGGTTCCAGGATGGTGCGGTTTCCGCCGCTTAACACGATTCCTCCTGAGCCGGTGTTGTAAATATTGCAGCTAATGAGGCCATGGTTAGTTCCAGGCTGATTATAAAACTGGGCATTCGCGTAATGATGGGCCTTCAGATTTCCAACAGTTCTTGATTCAAGTTTTCCGGTAAATTCATGAATGGGATAGTCAGCACCGCTAACTCCTTTACCGAACATAACAGCGATAGTACCAAAGTTTCTGAATGTACATCCCCGGAACTGGTTATTATCACCTCTTTCAATGTATGCTCCCATACCTTTGCCGTACTCAAAGGTAATACCTTCAAAAACAAGATTTGAGGTCCCTTCCAATGCCAGTAGTGGCTCCTCGATCACCGAAACGACTATATCCAGGTCGTTAATATCTTCCTTTGGATAGTAATACAGTATACCTTTATCCCTGTCAATATAATATTCACCCGGCATATCAATTTCCTCAAGAATATTATAGGCAAAGTATCCGGCATTTCTACCGGTCCATTCATGGTCTCTGTCTGTTTTGGCCAGTCCAAACATGTGAGGATGTTTCAGCTTAATTTCCTTTTTCACCGTATCAATGCCTTCAATACCCAGGTTGTCATCAGCATAGCCTGCCTTAAAAAATCCCCAGAGCCACACTTTACCGGGTTCCCGCCATTTATTATGACGCGGATCATCATAATTGATAATTCCCCCTCTGCCTGAAAAATCTTCTTCAATGGGAAGGGCACCTTCATCTACTAACCCATATATATCAACTCTACCCTCATTAGGCCAGCGTGCGAGGATTTGTGGATCTGCATCAACAAAGAGCTCCATTTGGGCAGGAAGAATGGCGACCGAAAACCCATGTTGTTTTATCACCCCATAATTTGTTATCCCCAGTTCCCTGAGATCAACCTGAAGAATTTTCTTCTTCGCGTCCTCACTAATTATTCTGTCCAAGACTTCCTCATCCTGCAGGGGTTTGAAAGAATCAACAGGGATTCTTTTCCCGCCGGAGAAAGAAACTTCTTCGTTATTATAGTTTCGATATATTATTGGAGCTTCCGATCTTCCGGAATCCATTTCCAGGAAAGCCATGGTTTTGTCAAAATAATAATCCCCTTCACGAAAATATACCCTAATTATATTTTCGGAAAATTCCTTATTATTCTTTATTTCCCGGATCCGGTCTCTGGCCTCCCTTACTGTTTTTAAGGGTTCTTTAAGGGTTCCTTTATTGGTATCATTACCGTCCGGAGAAACAAATAGTTCATATTCGCCTGTACTGCACGATAAAGCCATTAAAGAAATCGCTAGAATACAAAGCCATTTCATTTTCGCATAAAGTTGATGTATCATTTGTTTATTTCTTTGATTAATTATTCATTTGTTTTATAAATAAGAATCCTTGAGGAGAGAGGGGGCAGGATAATTTCACCACTAACCGGAACTCCTTCCAGATCGGTATAACTTTTTTCATCAGGAAGAGTTAATGTTACCGGTACCTTTTTTTCATTTACCAGTAACTCTGTGTTCAGGTTTTTCGATCCCGGGTTTATAATTGCTCTTGAGTGTTTATCCTGACCTGTCAGTAACGTCCATCCCTCGTATGAGCATTCATCAGTACGTTTTATCTCACCTTTCTGTAGGCTTACAGAACGCAGATGAAACCGTTCAAACAAACTCACATAGGTATTGCTGTCGATAACCCCGGGATTGAAATCCGGAACAGCCACAGAAGAAATGGAAAGTGTGTGCTTTCGATAATCTGTTGCACAGAAAATGTTATTGCTTATGATATTATCCCTTGTCTTGTTTGCTTCCCACCATTCGGAAATAATGATTCCATTCTGATTACCGTAGCTGGTATTTCCCCTCATTACGATATTATTCGTGTTATCATTCAGCACGATGCCATTATGCGCTCCGCTGATGGTGTTATTTTCCGCGAGGATATGATGCACCTTGTTATCGATATATAGTCCGTTGCACATGGGTTCTCCCCCGGGAGTGCCTTCCACGTTGCCATAACTTTTCAATAAAACATTATTGCTAATTACATTATGGTGAGTGAAGGTAGAATCTGCCCCCCAACAATAGATAATTCCACCGTCGTTAAGTGTGAGCATCACATTTTTCACTACATTAAACTCACAACGACTGTTATAACCATCCATGCGTATACCATTATAACCGGTTGAATCGACCCTGTTTTTTATAATAAGGTTATCATGTGGCCGGAAAGGATTGCCCGGCTTTCTTGTTTCGTTAGCGGTAATTAATATACCGGTAGCTCCATTCACCCCGCTTAACCCGTAACCCGGTATCAATCCTATCCTGTGAACAATGTTATTTTCTATAGTACAATTGTTTGATTCAAAAAGAAATATTCCCTGCCCGGGAACATCTGTAATCTCATTATTTTCTACCCGGCATCCCCAACTTCCCGTCATAAAAAAAATAGCCCGTTCTATACATCCCGTGAAAAGGCAATCCTGAATTATAATATTGTTATTGTTACCTTCCGCGTAAAAGCCATTTTTAGCGAATTTATCAAAATGTAACCCGCTAAATACCACATGAGATACCCCGGGAGCTACTGATACTCCATTGCCGATATAACTTGCTTCAAATTCAGAATACTCATTATACCCGGTGCCGGTTAAATAGATCTTATTCTCGTCCGGATTAAAAAACCATTCATTTTCGTTGGTGAGATATTCCATTTTCCCTTCGAGATAATATCCATAACCAGGGTCGCATGAATAACGAATGGAATCGTTAAAAAAGAGCTTATTCCCTTCCACTTCAGTAATTTCGCGGGTAAAATAACACCAATTGATTGTTCTTAACCGGATTGTGGAATTGCTAATTATTTCGGGCTCCATATCAAGCTCTTTATCTATTAGATAGCTAAAATCACCCCCATCCATTTTCAAAAAGGTATCATCAGGGAAACGTGCAATAAACATCAGCTTATCATCCTTGTAAAGATGCTGGACGGGATGCCCGAGGTCTGTTGTCACTAATTCAGTGTTATATTTGCTGAATTCTTTAAGCTTAACCGCACCTGAAATCACAGGCTTGTCACCTTTACCATAAGAGCAAAATACAATAGGCCGGTTTACGGTTCCGGAATAAGAAACTTCTATAGAGCCGGTGAAATGATGAGCCGCATGAAAAAAAACGGTATCCCCGGGTTTCAGCATTACTTTGTTTAATTGATCAATGGTTTTCCAGGCCTTCCCGGGAGATTTTCCGCTGGCTGTATTATTACCATTTGCCGATAAATAATAATTCGTGGCAAACAGATTATTTCCCGTGTATATAAATAAAAGAGCAATAAATAGTAAGTTTCGGTTTAATTTCATTATATCAATAATTAGTTTCTTGTCTTCAGATATGTTCAATATGATATATGTTACCTGTACCTGGATCTGGTTGAATAGAGAGGCATGGTCTGAAAAATAGCAGATTACAAGAATTATTTATACTTGTAACCAGCATCATCATTTATTAATTATAACCTTCATTTTGAGGAATTCCGTCAGGATTATCCACGTTTTGATCGATAGCCGACTGGGGTATCGGGTAAAACCTGTTGTATTCCTGGAAATCGGGACCATCCTGATGATTATACTTTTGCATTCGTTCGATATAGGTACCTGTCCTTACCAGCGTTTTTCTTCTGTGCTCCTCAATAGATAGTTCCCTTGCTCTTTCATCCAAAATATAATCCAGTGTAACCTCTGCGGCTGTTATTGGGGTTGCATTGGCCCGGTTACGTATGCGGTTGATATCTTCCGCGGCTTTTTGCATTTCACCTTTTAAAAGATAGGCTTCTGCTCTCAATAATAAAGTTTCCGCAAATCTCAACCTGTACAAATCGAGTGCTATGGATTCTATTGCCGGATCACCATTGTTGCTGGCATAATCAAACTTACGGATCATTGGATAGTAATCATAAGTAGTATCCAGATTTTCATGGTATTCAACTTTCTGGCCAAAATAATCAGATTCAGGGTTATTATAATACCATTCTCTCCTGATATTAAATTTTGAATTTCTGATATCATTGTTCCAGTCTGATTGCCAGATGTCGTATTCCCAATAATTGGTTGGATTCACCCATCCCGGACCGTTTACCAGGCTATCTGTTTCTCTCACCATCCCTTCTTGTCCGTCAGGGTCTTCAATTCTAAACCAACCCGGACAAAAAACCCTGGGCCATCCGTTTCCCGGGAACATCAGGATATCATCCCCTTGTAGTATAAACCCCCCACCATCTGTTCCGTAAGAGAATTGCAGGGCCCATATGCATTCCAGATTAGAATTTGACCTGTTTTGATTTCCTTCCCTGAAAAGGTCGGTAAAAACATCCCCAGGTTCATTTTTCCCTACTCCAAATCGCTCTGTCATCAGTTGATACTGACCGGACTCGATCACTGAAGTAGTTGCGGTGATAGCCGAATCGATGTAATGCTCAAGTGAGGGATTTTCAACAGCAAGTGAGAGATAAGTTTCAGCAAGTAAATGCAGGGCAGCACCTTTTGGAATTCTTCCATCGTAAGCCACGTTGTCTGCCAATGGCAGCCATTTGGAAGCAAATTTCAGATCGTTCAGGGCGAAATTCAGCACTTCTTCTCTTGAAGAACTTTCAAAATCATATCTTGGCTCTCTTACGTGCCTGTCGGCTATAGGGACATTATTAAAAAAGGTAGTAAGCAGTATATGACCATAAGCCCGGAAAAATCTGGCTTCCGCTAAATATTCATTTTTTTGTTGTTCTGTAAAGAAAATATCACTGTTCTTTTCTGCAAAATATATCACAATATTAGCCCTGGGAATTAATTCTCCGTAAGCCCATTCCCAATGTCTTTCTATATTCACATCTGCGGGAGTTAAAACCTGTGGGGAAAGACGGGAAGCAATATCAGATGCACCCGCCCAGAAACAATCCGTACGATAATAACCTGCCCATTCAGTTACATGATGATCGTGATTGGTTTCCCTTCTTACAGCTTCATGACATGCAGCAATTCCTGCTTCAAATCCCTCCAGGGTGGAGTATACACTCTCGGGACCCAGGAAATCTTTCGGAATTTCCTCCAGGAACTCATCCTCATTGCATGATAAAATTCCGAAAAGAAATACTATTCCCGTTATGTACTTACTTATTGATTTCATGATAAAGCTACATTTAATTAAAAACTAATATTTATTCCCATCACTACCGTTCGTGGTACAGGAAACCCACTACGACCTCCATGTACCTGTTGAGCCTGATCGGGAAGCCATGGCACATCGCCCCTACCGTCATTTTCAACCCTCGAACTGGCCCAAATTGAAACATTTTGATTTTCCGGATCCCAGTCATGAAAATTATCATCAATTGTGATCAGGTTTTTACCGCTGAGGTAAATTTTCGCACTGGTCATTTTAAGTTTATTTGTCCATTTTAAAGGGAGGTTATAAGAAAGAGTTACATCCTGTAACCGTCCGAAGCTCCTGCTATCGTACTCTCCAACATTAAGAGGATTTGTGTAGGTTAAGCGGGGGAATTTTGCATCCGGATTATCGGGCATCCACCAGTCCATGTCCAATGTATTTGTCCTGTCGGGACGCACCCCGATATTTGCATCCTGGTAAAACTTAATCCTGTCATTACGAATAATTCCTCCAATTACTATATTTACCAGAAAAGAAAGTGAGAAATCTTTGTAAGTTACTGTATTTTGAATACCGGCCATAAAATCGGGTTGAGTGGTCCCAATATACCTCCGGTCATCAATAGTAATGGCACTATCACCGTTTAAATCCTTAAATTTGTAACTGCCTGGCGCCCACAGGGGACCTCCGTCCATGTATATTTCATCTTCCTGTACTATACCGTCTTTCACATAATCATAATAAGCAAACAGCGGTTTTCCGACCTGCATCGCGTATTCTGTCCTTGGATTTCCGGGTAGTAACAGATCCTTATCGGGTAAAAGTGATGTTATTTCATTACTATTATTAAAGTAGGTTAGAGTTGAACTCCACTTGAAATCTGACGTGTTAATATTAACCGTGTTCAGGGTAATTTCAATTCCGCTATTTTTTGTTTCTCCGATATTCTGGAATGAATCCCCGAAGCCAGAAACTATGGGTACAGGGCGGTTCATGAGAATATCATAGGTTTTTCCTATGTAATATTCAATGGAGCCATTTATCCGGTTATCGAAAAAGGCAAAATCAAGGCCAAAATTCGAGGCTACGGTTGATTCCCACCTCAGATTCTCATTTTGAAGTTCGGAAGGATAATTTTCCTGGTTCCACATGGACATGAAGATCGCCGGCTGATCATTACCTGCGGCATACTCATAGCGCCTGGTGTACATTCTTGGTTGGGTTCTGTAGGGTGGTATTCCATTGTATCCGTTTTTCCCATATGAAAACCTTAGTTTTAGAAAATCAATCGACTCGATATTTCTGATAAAATCTTCCTGGGAAAGTAACCAACCTACTGCCACAGAAGGAAAATATGCGAACTTATTGTTTTTCCCAAACTTCGATGATCCATCGCGTCTGATCGAGGCTGTTAATAGGTAACGGTTTAATAACTTATAATTAATCCTTCCAAGGGCAGATAACAGGGATTCTTCTGCTGCCCTGGTTTGTGGGATAGTACTATTTCCTGTAGAAAGCCCATTATAGCTCATTCCATCAGTAGTAAATCCTGTGCCTGTTAATGCGTTATAGGTATAATCCGTGTGTTCGGCTCCGTACATCGCAGTAACATTCAGTGAATGAATCCCGCCAAATTCAATCTCATATTTAAGAATATTTTCAAGCAACCAGTAATTTGTTTCCGACACAACCCTCCGGCCGGTACCACCCAAATTCCTGCCCGTTTCCGTGTCTCTGCCATAGTAATACGAGCGATGATCGATCAGATAATTATTTGAATAATTTATACGATAGCTTAATCCTTTTATAAAGGGAATATCCAACACACTATAAGCCAAAATGGACCGGTTATCCGATATATCAAGATCATCAACATTTAGGTTGTATAAGGGGTTCTCAACATAATTACCATATGGATAAAGTATTAGAGCGCCGGTGGAATCCCTGATCTGGCTATAGGGACTCAACCTAAGGGCACCCCCAAAATCTGCAGCTCCCCCGGATCTGTCACTATTTGTTAATGAAGTATTAACACCTATCTTCAACCAGTCAGTAACTTTTGTATCCAGGTTAACCCTGGCCGTGAAACGCTTAAAGTCATCACCTTTGATCAACCCCATATCATTTGTATAAGAGGTAGAAAGAAAATAGCTGGATCGTTCGGAACTCCCGGAAATACTCAAGTCATAGTTTTGGATAGCGGCATCTTCATTCGTTATTACATCATATGGATCCAGGACAATTCCGTTTTGATAGTTCTCTCTTTCAAAAGGTTCAAATCTTGTTGGCACAATGGAGTCGGGAACCTCTGTTCTGAGTATTAATGACATGTAATCCTGTTTTTTTTCAAAATACCTGTCAGGGCCGTTTACATCCAATTTTTTGCCATAACTGTGGATACCATAATATGTGTTAAAGTTAATGGTCGGTTTTCCAGATTCTCCTCTTTTAGTGGTTACGAGGATTACACCATTGGTAGCCCGGGAACCGTAAATGGCAGTGGAACTTGCATCTTTAAGCACGTCAATGGACTCAATATCATTCATGTTCAAATCTGACATATTACCCTGAAAAGGCACACCATCAAGAACAATAAGTGGCTCGCTGCTCCCGTAAAATGTTGTAACACCCCGTATAATAATATTCCCTGATTCGCCGGCCATTGAACCCGTTGTAACATAAACCCCAGCAGTATTTCCCCTGAGTGACTGCAAAACATCAGTATTTGGACGTTCAGCAGCATTTCCCAGATCAACACGCGAAATTGCCCCGGTCAAATCTTCTTTACGTTGTGAACCATAACCTACTACCACGATTTCATCAAGTGAAGTAATTTCGGGGACCAATTGTATATCTATATTGGTTTGGCCTGTATATGGGACTTCCTTGTTCGCGAAACCGATAAAAGAAAAAACGAGTACCTCTCCTTCCTGCACGTTAATGGTATATTTTCCCTCTGGATTGGTAATGGTGCCTTGTGTAGTGTTTTTAACTACCACGTTTACCCCTGGAAGCGGGTCATTATTACTAAGATCAGTGACGGTACCGCTTACCGTATTCATATTCTGTGCGTTGACCATCGATACCGGGATTGTAAACACAGCCATCAAACTTAGCAGGAATAAAATTTTTGATTTAATGTTCGTGAATTTCATGTAGTTTCTAATTAGTTATTAATGCTTGCCTGAAAAATCAGGTATATGACAATAAACCTGATCCTTAACCCTTCACTTCTGTAAATTAGTAATAAATGTTTTATTTAATGACCCTGCCTGGAGAAATTTCATTATCACAAAAAAACAGGAATCTGAAAGAGAAAAAAGAGGAAATGCCCGGTTTATCAGGCATTTCCAAAGTCATATTTTTCAGCCTTTTAGCACTGATATCATAGTCTTACTATTTCTTAAGTAATTTGCTTGATGAAACCTTGTTCCCATTCTGGTAAAGATTAATGATATACATTCCTTCCTCCAATCCGCTAATATTAACCTGGTTGTTCAGCACTTTTACAGACATTATCTCTTTACCCAAAATATCCATAACCTTCACTGCATCAACATTAGCATTTATATTGAGAATATCGGTAACAGGATTAGGATATACACGGATCTCATTGATTACAGAACGATTACCTATACTGGTTAGCATATCCCCAAGGGTAACAATTCCAAGGCTCAATGGCTCGTAGGTTCTTGTATTGGGGTCTCTGTTGCTAATGTTCCTGTCGTCCGACCATAATACAGGAGAATGTGGGTTGCCCGGCAAAGAACCATCTTCTTCCAGTTCATTGTCATTATCCCTGACATCAATATCAAAGATAAATTGAGTACCTTCTGTTAAAGAAATTGGTGAACCATCCTCAGTTTTTAAAATACTCCAGTCAATAAACATCTCAATATTATATCCATCAAGAGTCTGAGCAAATCCTACCTGAATTTTATCTGTTTGCCAATTATAGAATTCATCAAAGGTTGCTACTCTTGGCGCATCAGTGAAATACACAATAGAGGGCGCTCCTGCCCAGGTAACAAGTTGATAATATCCGTTTTCAGCCGGGCTTTCCTCTCCTGCATTATCCGGAACAGCAGGATCTCCCATTTTGAAATACAATTCAATTTTATCTGCATCAAATGCAAAACCTTCGGTCTGATGACTGAAACCACAATATTTGCCGTCATTGCAAAGGGTGGTATCCAGTGTTCTGGCCCCATGGGTGATCTTTTCATCAACTATGGTGAATAACAGGTACATCCCATTATCATCATATACAGATTTAAATTCACCGGTAAAATCTGTAGGACCTGTTGGTGGATCAAATGTAGACCAATGGAACGATCCCCAATTTGAGCTAACAGTATCACCAGGATTATCAATCACGTTGGCGTCCACATTTGACCAGAAGGCTTCATCGGCAAAACCGTCAATAGTAACTGTTGTGTTTATTTTGCTAATGGTAAGTTGCTCCCCTGTGGGTTCACCAAGAATAGTTACGGTTCCCAAATCCATAGGCAGGTAGGTACGCGTTTCCGGATCCCTGTTACTTATATTCCGATTATCCGACCATAAAACCGGTGAATGTGGATTACCGGGCAATACACCGTTTTCATCCACATCATTATCATTATCCCTGATACCAACATCAAAAATAAAATTCGCTCCATTTTCGGGAGTAAAAGCTACATCATTTTCATCTTCTAATATACTCCAGGAAATAAACATTTCTATGTTATATCCATCCAGTGTTTGTGAAAACCCAACCTGGATATTATCAGTTTGCCAGTTATAAAATTCATCGAAGGTATTAACTCTTGGTGCATCAGTGAAATATACGATAGAAGGCGCTCCTGCCCAGGTAACAAGCTGATAATAGCCATTATCAACAGCACTATTACCGTCGGCATTATCAGGGATTGAAGGATCCCCTACTTTAAAGTATAATTCAATTTTATCCGCATCAAATGCAAATCCCTGATCCTTATGATCAAAACCACAATATTTGCCATCATTACATAGCGTAGTATCAAGGGTTCTTGAACCATGAGTAATCTTATCATCGGTAATCGTAAAAAGCAGATACATTCCGTTTTCATCATATCCTGCTTTATAAGATCCGGTAAAATCAGAAGGCCCTGTAGGAGGATCAAAAGCACCGGGATCACCCCAGCTAAATGAATTAGCGTTTGCAGAGACGGTATCCCCGGGATTGTCAATAATATTTTCTTCAACTGTGCCCCAGAAAGCTTCATCGGCCTGGCCGTCTATTGTAATGGTTCCGTCAACCTTCTTCAGGGATAATTTTTCGTCTTGCGCATAGGTCACAATGGACCCTAAAAATGCACACATTAATAATAAGTAGATCTTTTTCATAATAGTAGTAAATTTTAATTAATAAATAGTTCCATGAATTCTTTATCAAAAATATGAATACCCATAATTCATCTTCTACCCTGCTTTCCCAAAATATAGCATTAAAATAACAATACCGTACTGATGGTACATACAGGCTAAAAATTGGAACAATAATACTATGGCTTTCTTTACTATATGACGAATTTTACAAACATAAATAAATGAAATTTTTTTCGTTATATTTACCCTAACGAAACACCAACTTTAAACTATTAGACTAATCGTGTGCAGGCATTACCAAATATTTATTCTTCTGGTAATATATTCTTTTGGATTATTACTGAATCTTAACGCCCGGGAGAGATGGAATTTCAGGGAAATAAACGTCGATGACGGGCTGTCTGCCAACAACGTAAAATGCATATTCAAAGATAGTTATGGATTCATATGGATAGGTACCAACAATGGATTGAACAGGTATGATGGTTATGAATTTAAAGTTTATTATCATATTCCCGGAGATTCTACCACCATCAGCAGTAGCACAATAACTGCCATCACCGAAGATGATAACAAAAACCTCTGGATTGGTACGAACAACGGTCTAAATCTTTTCAACAGGGAAACCGGTACTTTTCATTCTTTTTTGCATGATCCGTCAGATACCGGAAGTATTTCTAATAACCGGATAACCTGCCTGTTGCACGACAAAGACAACAAACTATGGATTGGCACGCGTAACGGTATTAACAGTGTCACGAATACAAATAATAGGATCCTTTTTCATAAGCACCTTTTTAACTTAATAACGGATAAAACTTCTCCTGAAAATGAGATTACCTTTCTTTTTCAGGATAGCAAATTAAGGATATGGACATCCATAAGAGGATATGGCCTTATACAGCTTAAACCCGATTCAGGAATTTTTCAACACTATTATCATGATGAGCTCAATCCCTATAGTATCAGTGGGAATAATATAGACTGCATAGAAGAATCAGATAAAGGTGAGTTATGGCTATACGATAGATACTCAGGAATCAACAGATTAATCCCTGAAACAGGAAATTTTTATCACTATGGTAATTCTCCTAAAATGAAAAAAGTCCTTGGACCTCTGGACCGGGTACTTTCGATTGAAAAAGATCGCGAAGGAAATCTTTGGTTTGGGACCATCAATACCTTTTATGTTTATAATCAAAGTAAAAACGAGATTATTTACTCCGGCAAAATTAATGCTATTCCCGGTTATAGACCTGTTAAGGATCAGGCAGTGTCAATTTATGAGGACCCCACAGGTATTGTATGGATAGCCTATGGAGATTATGGTATAGACATGTATGATCCAAATCAGGATAAGTTTTCAAAATGGTACAGACCCTTTAAAATTGATGACCAGTATAGAGATTACTTAACTTCCATGATATATCTCAATGAAGATGACATCTGGTTCAGCACCTGGGGAGGCGGCCTTATTCACATGAATTCAAGGGGAGATATTTATAAAAGATACATTAATACCAGCTCTCTTCCCCGGTTAACTAATAATAATATTATTTCTGTTGTCAGGGATCGTAAAGGAAAACTATGGATAGGAACAGAAAACGGTCTGAATGTATTCGATCCCATAACCGAAAAAATTACGGGCAGGTATTTTCATGATCCTGCAGATATTTATGGTCTTAAGAACAGTTACATTATCAATTTATACCAGGACAATAATAACTTTATATGGATAATCACAGAAGAAGGACTCAATATTATTGATCCCCTGACAGGAAATTTTATCCATGATCCTGTTCTCGATCACCCTTCACTTAAAAAAACCAGGGATATCTATCATGATGAGGAAGGAGATTATTGGTTTGGAACCGAAGATGGCCTGCTAAAATATACTGAGGAAGATAAAAAAATTAAAATATACCAGACCGAGCCCAAGGATTCCGAAAGTATTTGTAATAACCATGTTACGGATATTTTGCAAGTTTCAGGAGGAGATTTCTGGTTCGGGACCAAAAACGGAATTTCCCGTTTTGAAAAAAGCACGGAAGTTTTTACCAATTACTTTGAAAAGGATGGGCTATTGAGTAATGAAATCCTGATGAGCCAGGAAGATTCAACAGGCAATATCTGGATACTAACCATACAGGGAATCTCAAAATTTGAAAAAGAAACCGGATCCTTTATTAATTACGATAAAAAAGATGGCTTGAAGAGAAAGTCATTTTACCTTTATAAATGTTACGATGGAGAGTTCGTTTTAACAAACGAGAAAGGCTTTTACAAATTCGCGCCGGAAAATATCCAGGAAAACAAAATCATTCCTCCCGTGGTATTTACAGAGTTTTATCTTAATGGAAAAGCCGTTCCTGCCGGCACTTCACCCCTGGATAAAGGTTCATTGCTCCACACAAAAAAAATTGTTTTAAATTATAATGAAAGATCATTTGGCATCTCCTTTAGTGCCTTGAATTATACATCAACCGAAAAGAATCAGTATGCCTATAGGTTAGAAGGTTATCATGAGCAGTGGCAGTCACTGGGAACCAGGAGGGAAATTGATCTTCTTAATATAAAACCCGGTAAGTATACGCTCTGGGTGATCGGTTCAAATAACGACAATATCTGGAACAACAGAGGAACCAGTATTGAGTTGATCGTGCGTCCGCCCTGGTGGCAAACCTGGTGGGCATTCCTTATTTACGGTATCATTATATTTGTCATCCTTGTAGCTTACAGATTCTTCGCAATACGGTCGGAACGAATTAAGAACCAGATGGAATTTGAAAAGATAAAAGGGGAAAAGATGCATGAAATTGATGAGATGAAAATTGCTTTCTTTTCAAATATTTCACATGAGCTTCGTACTCCTCTAACCCTTATGCTGGGGCCTCTGAACACCTACCTTGAGAATCCATCCGAAGGTCTACCGCACGATAAAATTTCGCTTATTCACAGGAATGCAGGACGATTGCATCATCTTATCGATCAACTACTTGATTTACGCAAAATTGACGTTGGAAAATTACATCCAAAAGTTTGCCAGGGCAATATTGTAAACTTTGTTGAGGAAATTCTACCTTCATATGAATCCTACGCGAAGCAACTTAAGCTTGGTTTTACCTTCCAATGTGATGACCCTGAAAAAATTTGCTATTTCGACAGGGATAAAACTGAAAAGATCATTTCCAATCTAGTGTCTAATGCTTTAAAATACACTCCTGAAGGGGGGGACATCCATATCAAACTTAATTTCAGATCCAAAGATTCAGTATTGAGAATGCTCAATAATCCTGATCCTGATTCTCATTTCATCGAAAATGAAAATAAACCTATCCAGGGAAAATTATTTTTTAGTTTCACAATTTCCGATACGGGAAAAGGCATAAACAAAGACGAATTGAAGCAGGTTTTTAGTAGATTTTATCAATCCAATCCTAACAGTGCTTCCTTCAAAAGTGGATCGGGAATCGGTTTGGCACTTACAAAAGACCTGGTGAAAATTCTTCGTGGCCATATGATCGTAAAAAGTGAAGAAGGAAAAGGAAGCTCATTTACCATTTTGCTACCCGTTGACAAGTTTAGTTTCCAGGAAAATGAGATAATAATTAATGAGGAGGAAAGTACTCAAGGGACGAACGAGTTAAATTTCACAGAAGAATATAACACCCCCATTGTATCCGGTTCGTTATCTGACAATAAACCTGAAAGGACGATATTAATAGTGGAGGATAATACGGATCTTATCGAATACCTTGAGGAGGTTCTATCTTGTAAATACATTGTTAAAAAAGCTGGGAATGGCACTGAAGGACTAAATATTGCGTTTGAAGAAAACCTTGATTTAATCTTATCTGATCTGATGATGCCGGAGATGGACGGAATTGCATTCTGTAAGAGAATAAAGAATGATGAACGTACCAGTCACATACCTTTCATCCTGCTAACCGCCAGAAAAAGTATTGAAAGCGAGGTGGAAGGTTTGGAGTCGGGTGCTGATGATTATATCATAAAACCCTTTAACAATTCCGTGCTTCTCACGAAAATAAAGAATACACTTAAATTAAGACAGGAATTGCGGGAAAGATTCATGAATGATCTCAATATCATTCCCGAAGGGATTAAACTTACCAATCGCGATGAGGAATTCCTCAAGAGAATTATAGATATCGTGGAATCAGATATTTCCAACACAGAGTTCGATAAGGAAGAATTCTACAAGAACATCGGGATGAGCCGGACGCAGGTGTACAGGAAACTAAATGCCCTAACCAACCAATCTGTTAATGAATTTATCAGAAATATACGATTGAAAAAAGCTGCCGAAATCCTGAAATGTAGTAATAATATATCCATCGCGGAATTGGCATATACCACAGGATTTTCCAATCCGAACTATTTCACCAGGGTATTCAGGGAACATTTCGGACTAACCCCAACCCAATATAATAGCAAACATTTTCAAACCGTAAAAAGGTCCTGAGACCATGTTTGCCTGGGTTAATTGAAGACTATCCCCACATTAGAACTCTACTTTTACATTAGTGCTAATAATTGGCATAATAAGGATATGCCGCAAAAAAGAAATTCATGAAATTTGTTCTCAGAAAAGATTCATAGTGAATCCTGCATAAAGATATTGATTTAAAAGAATGGGCAAGAATAGAGTTTTTAAGAAAATATTGAGCAATCAAAAAAAATACATCCCGCTTATCTTTCTGGAAATAATGATTGCAGGCATTATCCTGTTTTTTTTATATCTTATTATGGGGTGAAAAATGAATATCTATTAACAAAAAACAATAAATTTGATGAGAAATCAGTAAAACCTGAACCAATCCATATTGCATAAAATCCTTTTTTTTTCCTTCTCTTTAAACTTGAAATACAAGTCATGGATTCCGGATGATTTCTAGTTCACTTTCAATAAATCTTTTTGTAAACAGGCATTCTGGCATTTGTTACCAACAATAAACTGTCCAGTTTTTCAGATAAACGACTGGTAAGGTCAGGGAACTTTTCAGCAAGATCATGCTTTTCCGAGATATCATTTTTAAGATCATATAAGCTTGTACTGTCTCCATCATAAAATCGTATCAATTTCAAAGAGTCTTCTCTAACTATAGAATAAGGACTATTATCTCCCCTGTAGTGGGGGAAATGCCAGAACAACTCATTTGCTGACTTCACGTTTTTCCCGAAAATTTCAGGAGCTATACTTCTACCATCAACTCCTTCTACATCAAATCCTATAATATCTCCAAGAGTTGCAAGAAGGCTCATTGTAGTAATTGGCTTATCCGACACTCTATTTCCCTGCACGTACCCGGGCCACTTAACAATGAATGGCACCCGGAGTCCACCCTCATAAGCTTCCCCTTTCCCGCCTCGTAAGGGATAATTACTCGTAATCCAAGGGACTCCGCCATTATCTGAAGTAAAAATCATAATTGTATTTGATGACAATCCAATGCTGTCGATTCGTTCAACTATTCTTCCGACAGCCATGTCTACGGCTTCAACCATGGCAGCATATTCAGGATTATGATGCCGGCCTCCGGGTTTGGATTTATATTTCTCAACCAGACGTTCCATTCCCTGAATCGGAGTATGCACGGCATAGAAATTATAAAATATAAAAAAAGAGGTGTCATTATATTCCTCAATAACACGAAGTACTTCATCTGTTAAACGATTCGTCAAATATTCCCCTTCCTTTCTCGGATTCAAGGTAGGAATTGAAAAAGCAGGCTCATAACCCCATGGATACAAATGGCCTTCTCGAAAATATGGATCAAAAAAAGAGGGAGGCTCACCCAGATCACAACCTGCAATATTAATATCATAACCCTGATCTTCAGGATAATGCCCTGTATCTCCAAGATGCCATTTCCCCACATGAGAGGTAATATACCCTGCTTCCTTTAAATACCCGGCAATTGTTTTTTCCTTTAAAGGCAGATAGTTTAGATTAAAGGGAGTTTTCATCTTTTTTCCCTCGTTAATATCATAGAGCGGGGGATTGGAATAATCTATTGCAGTATCCTTTTGAAAACTTGCCCTAACCCAGTCTGTAATTCCTAAACGTGCAGGATATTTACCAGTTTGAATAGATGCCCTTGAGGGTGAACAAATAGCTGCAGGAGCATATGCCTCGGTAAACTTAATTCCATGTTCGCACAAGTTGTCGATGTTAGGTGTTTCATAAAAATCACTCCCATAACATTGTAAATCTGTCCATCCCAGATCATCAACGTGAAAAATAATCACGTTGGGCTTAATTTTCTTAGATGTCTCGGTTTTACAACTTAGAGTCAATCCACCGACAAAAAATATAATAATATATTTGTTCATGCTTAAAATAGTTGACAGGATGGTTTTTTAATTTTTTATAAATTTCAGCGCATGGTTTCCATCGCCTCCAAATATTTTTAGAAAATATATTCCTGTTTCCAGGTTTGTAACGTTTATCGAAAATGAACTTCTTTCATTTTCACTTATCTTGCCGTTTATTATCGTCTTACCCATTAAATTAACGATTTCATAATCACATGGCCCGTTTGACTTTACTTCTAATATGTTTGAAACCGGGTTGGGACTAAGCTGAATTTTTTCAGAAATACTCTGATTTATTCCTACGTTTGACAAGAATACCGCTGAAATTGTTTTTAATTTGTCCATGGTAATAGTTATTTCTGCCACGGAATCTGTAGCATCCCCTTTCCAATGGCTAAAAATATATCCTTCATCAGGAATTGCCTTCAGGAGAACTTCCTCCCCATGAAAATAATTTGTTTTGTCCGGTTCTCTTGTAACAGAGCCCGTTCCTGTAGGTATAACTGATGTTGTAAGCATATATTCCTTTCTTGAAAAATTAGCTGTGACATTCAAATCTTTTATCATAGTAACGGGTAATGGATTTACCCCATAAGATTTATCTCCGCTCCATGAATCAAACTGATATCCTTCGGCAGGAATGGCAGTTAACAAAACATCCGACTGGTATATAAAGGGACCATTTTGGGGATCCAGGGTAACAGTGCCTCCTTCAGCAGGATCAGCCCCCGCGTTCACATTGAATTCAGGTGTATTTTCAGGATCATATATAAATACATAATCAATATTATGACCGTCACTTAATGGGTTAACCCTCATGATTTGTTCTCCTTCTTCCAGCAGTATACCTTCTACGGTTGTAATATGACAGGTATTCCATCCACCTGACGGAGGTATTTCTATGATACCGGTAGATTCATTATTTTTTTCAAAAACAACTTCCATTATACCCCCAAAGTTATCATCGGCCGCGTAACTTATATCAATATTGTAAGTATCTGTTTTAGCTACATTTATCGTATATTCTTTCCATTCACCCTTTGCCTGCCAGCCAATCAAAAAATCAGAACATCCACCGGTGGCTGAAGCTATAGAGATATCCACACTGTCATTTCTAAAACTTGGCCTGTAGCTGCTGCTTTCTGTCCCCGGTGAATCATCATAATAAGCTACATTAAAACCGCCCTCGTCATAAAGTTCAGTTTCAATAAGACCTGGAACCTGCCAGGGTGTACCACTATAAGGTGATTGAGGTTGTACAAAGAAGTTCGCCTCAATAGATTTATTCGCATTCATTACAATGGAAATTGAATCATCCGTCCCGTCGGCATCACCACTCCAGTTTGAAAAGCCAAATCCACCATCAGGTCTAGCCATTAGTGTGAGTACGGTCCCCTCATCATAGAAAAGACCAGGAGGATCAACAAGTACCTGCCCATTGGTATTGGCGAGTTCAAGTTTATAAAGTGGGGTAATAGCTTCAGCACCAATATCTATATAATTCAGGTTGAGACTGTCACTTTTAAAATTAACACGCATAACATACTTCCCATGTCCGAGCTTAATGCCTGTTGCTGAAACATTTGTCCATGTTGACCAGTCTCCTGTTGAAGGAAATACCAGTTCTCCGGAAGTCGAATCACCTATAAAGATTTCAATTATACCACCATAAGGTGAAGCAACCCTGGCTTCAATAGTATATATTCCACTATTGGGTAACTCTACAGAATACTCCAGCCATTCTCCTTCCTTTATGCCTGTAACCATATATCCACCACTTACATCAAATGTAGTGTCTATATCCACTGATTCATTCCTGTATTTCGCATTTTCATTTTCCAAAGTGCTGTCTGCGAAAGCAATACCAGGCCCACCGCTATCATAATCTTCAGCCTGAATGATTCCTGGTATCGTGTGAGGCAGCCCTATGTATGAAACCTGGGATATTGGTATTTCGGCACCTGCTTTCCACCCCATTGTGCCCCATTCATAAGCTCCAATATCCGGGTCTCCTAGTATGGAGTCATTCCAGGGTGATACATCCACTCCCTTATCGATAAGGTTTACCGCATCTGCTTTTAAGGTAAAATCTCCTGCTGAGGTATCTGAAAAAAAAGTAATCCATTCACCACCCACAGGGATATAATTGTTTTCAAGTATCGCATCTCCGTAACTTCCCACATATCCACTATGTATATTGTTTTTAATTTCCAGGTCATGACCAAGGTTATCCACCCCGTAAAAAGAAAATCCCGCTAACCTGTCATTGTATTTTGGAGCAGAAAAGGTGTTATTATATACCTTCATGCCATTCAGGTGATTAATTGTTATTCCTCTTTCTACATTATATACCAGGTTATGGTCTACTATAAACAATGATTGATTATTATGTTGATCACTGCCAAAGTCAAAGTACAAACCCGATCGGGCCTGCCCATAATCATACAGTTTTTCATTATGGATTATATTATGATCAATTCTTATCCATTGCCCGTATTGTCCCGCGCCTTTTATCGCGCCAAGATCGAAATGCCGCGTCATGGAATTATAAATATGGTTATGATGAATTCTGGCCATCCCTGGCTTATTGATATCGGAATTTATTAGTTCCATGTATGATATGGCAGCATGTGCGGTATGAAAGATATCATTGTATCCTATCTGATGATCTTCAGAAATAGCATTTCGCGTCCCACAATTAATAACAGAAGCTTCCGTACCCATGTAGTTACAATATAACATCTTATTATTTAGCACCTTGTTCTTTTTGCCAAAAACAGACACAGCTGAAGCAGCACTATATATAATCGTGCTGTTTGTTAACTCGCATCCTGTACCCGCTAGAATAATCCCTGAATTGCTGCACCATTGCCATTGAAAATCACCGTCAAAATCCATGGTATGCATAATGTAACGGGCCTCAATTTGATCAATTTTAACATTAGTCGCCTCAGACAGTGTGGTACGCTGGTTAAAATCTTGTTCTGTGGTAATTGAAGTGGCGAAAAGATGAAATCCTCTAATGGTAATATTTTTCATGGGTTCTTCCGGTCCGGGAGCAAATACGAAAGGATATTTTTTTGCTTCCACTATATTCGGTTTACCCGCATCAGTAGCAGGGGCATTTCCATCAAATGTTTTGATAAAGATCGTATCCCCATTTTTCCACCATTCGCCATTCGAGAGAAGTTCTGTAACACCTCCTGTATTATATACACCATCCGGGGTGGGGTTGTAAAGATAAAACTCAGATCCTTTTTCTGCACCCCAATCCGAATCTTCTCTTCCCACTTTTAATCCTTTTGTTGAAAGGATATTTCCATTTATATCATAAACAAATTCCGACCATGCTGATCCATCCAACCTGTAAATCGTGGATGTTGGATTAACATAAACCTGTGCACCTATCCATCGGGTTGCCGGTTCATCAAATCCATTGTCCACGAGTTTTACAAAACCACCTTCATTATAGATATCATCCAAAAGACTTGCAGTGGGTTCCATTAAAAAATCTTCACTGATATTTTTCGGCCAGCGGGCCACGTGCATCATTTCTCCATCAATAAAAAGCTGATTGGTATAATCAATATAATCCAAATCCCAATCCATTATGGCTTTATAAACCCCATTGCCCACATGTTGCCAGTTAAAAAGTGGTTCACAACCATTAAGATGAACAGTATCACTACCATATGGCTGCAGCGATATAGCCGGAACGTTAATTTCAACTGCTTCCCGGTAAGTTCCGCCCATAACATAAATGGCATCACCCATTTCAGCGGCATCTACCGCAGCCTGAATAGATTTATATGGATGCTCCCGTGTACCGGTCTCTGGTATTCCCGTGTAGGAATTATTAACAAAAATATCCGTCTGCGCATGAAGCATAAATGAAATAAAAATCAGGAAAAGTGGAAGTAAAATTAATTTTTTCATCGCTTGTATAATTAGGGAATTAATATTTTGGTTAATGATATTAGGGTCCTCAAAAAACTTTACATTTATTTATCAGAGATACCCATATGAATAAGTCAGACTATCGTAATTTTTCGGAAGTTACTATTTATCGCAGGGTTAGAGATTCACTATTTTCCCTTTATTTACACTTATTATTCAAAATCAGCGATAGTGCAAATACGGAGAATCAATACTTCAAAAAAATGTAAGTGATTAAATGGTATATAACCTCAGGGTAGCATCTTTGAGTGTTCGAAATACGGTATTAATGTAGTTGTAGTAAAGCAATTCCCACATGAAGATTCTGTGAAGCAGATTAATCCATTGAAAATCTGATTATTTGCTCATCAGGTAACATGATCACTCATATATTTTCAAATAAATTCTCTTTATTTAATCCTGTCTCACCGTTTTTAAGTCTCTTAAAATTATTGAACAACACATCTGTTGCTTTTAAAGGATCGAAGGATGTTTCTGTCGTTTCCTGATGGTCAAAAACGTACCAGTTCTCCTCAAATGAGTAGTTTTCTCCAGGTTGAAGCCTTATTGCAGAAGAAACAGGTTCCATCTCCACGAATTGAAAATTCCCTGAATGAGCAGTATAAAATCCAGGTAATGACACCATCAACACCTAACTTATGATAGTTATCCAACATCTCCATTCTTGATTGGTTAATTTTGGCAAGAAGAATTCCCAACTCATCCTTGTGTATGAGATGATCTATGAACCAGCTTTCAATACTACGCAGGTCACTTGATAACTGCATTAGAGCCGGAACCGCCGCGTAAACATATTTACCCTCTGCCCGAAAAATCTCGACTTCTTTTTCTATTTTAATATAGCGTTCCTTTTTTGTATAATCGGGCCATTTTAGTTTTCCCAGATCTGACCAGTTTTCAAGAGGGTGTTCTTTAATTTGGCCTTTATCCTGTTCTGATTTCGCAATACTTGTGTTTTTCATGCCAAAATCATTATTAGGATTATCAAAACCTAATGCTGGATCAAGGGGATAAGAAACCCATCCAAAATCTGTAACAGGCCATTTTTTGCCATTCAAGGGTTCTACATCAAAATGCAAGCCTATTCTCGGGGGATTATTAAATTCAATACAGCGTTTAACAATTTCATTACTTTCCATAATAGGTTTATTTAATGTAAATCGCCTTTTGAACAATTGAAAAATCGTTACTCTTCATGTTTGGGGCAATTCAGGATTTTCCCTGCATATGTCATGTAATTTTTTGAAGGTAAGTCCAGACGAAAAAAATGATATTTAATGTAATTATTCCCGGTGAATCTTAATTCAAAAAAATCATACAAACATTGCCTCAATATTCGCGGGGTTTATATCTAGCAATATGGCCTCGTGACTGGGAGAGATAATAAGACCAGTCGGAAAAACAGCTTTCAGTTCTTCCACCTTTTTCCTGATCATTTCAGGGGTTCCGTTAATAAGTAACTCCTGGGCATCCACGCCCCCGCAAAATGATACCTGATCGCCAAAATTCT
>CAYRTD010000055.1:0-23437 GCA_964426915.1 uncultured Bacteroidaceae bacterium
GCCGGGGTTTTCTTTCCCTCACTCCCTAACAAAACTATGAGCTGTCATTTCGACGAAGGGGATTTTGCCCCGGCAAAATACCCGATGGAGAAACCCCTCTCTCCTTCAAGTCCGAAAATGCTCATCCGGAAAATCGTATCAATAACACTCAAAATCTAATCAGTACAAAAAAGCAACCAGCCAGATACTGCACCTAAGATAAATATAAACGACTGACTCTCTTACAACAACCAAATATTATATCCTTAAGTTGACGTGTATGCCATTCGGGGTTGCCAACACTAACTGACGTCACACATATCAGTTATGATCTTATACCGTCACATCGGTCACACCAATCACCGATCACCGACACACCGATCACCGATTACCATTTTCCTCCCCCCCATTCAACTTTTTCTTCTCAAATCTCTCCCAATTATTTATTACATTAGCGTTTTAAATATTAAAATGAGAAGAATATGGCACAGGAAAAGAAATTTGTTCCTTTTGTCTCGGCTGAAACGAAATCAGACCGGCACACTGGTATGGGAGGCAATAGACAGGAAACGAAGTGTTCAGCAAATTTATGATTATCTAAAAAATAATAGTCCTGAAAATACCGGTTTTGATGAGCTGGAGGAGCGACTGACAAAGTATATTATGAACCTTTATGAGAAGCGGTTAATCAGTTTTAAACAATTAATAAATACATGATATTATGAGCGAAGTAAAAAATCTAAAACCCGGATTATGGAAAATATTCCATGATTTGACACAAATTCCCAGACCTTCCAAAAAGGAACAAAAAGCCGTTGACTTTGCTAAAGATTTTGGTGAAAAACTTGGACTGGAAACCATTGTTGATGCTGCAGGTAATGTAATTATCCGGAAACCTGCGACTCCTGGTTACGAGAACAGAAAAGGAGTTATTCTTCAGGCTCACCTTGATATGGTGCCACAAAAAAATTCGGATAAAGATCACGACTTTGAAAAAGATCCTATCGAAACCCGCATAGAGGATGGCTGGGTTGTAGCAAACGGGACAACACTCGGTTCAGATAATGGAATCGGAGTTGCAGCTGCTCTTGCTGTGATGCAATCTGAGGATCTGGAGCACGGTGCGGTGGAAGCCCTTCTTACTATTGATGAAGAAACTGGTATGACCGGGGCTTTTGAACTTAAACCGGGTTTACTGAATGGTGATATATTATTGAATCTGGACTCGGAAGATGAAGGTGAACTTTATATTGGCTGTGCCGGCGGAATGAATACTTCTGCCAATATGCAGTATGATGAAGAAGAGGTACCTTCGGATCATGTTGCATTTAAACTGGAATTAAAAGGTTTGAAGGGTGGGCACTCCGGACTCGACATTAATTTAGGAAGAGCTAATGCAAATAAACTCATGAATCGTTTATTATGGGAAGCAGGCAAAGAGCTTGATATGAGGGTTTCCTTTATTGAGGGAGGCAGTCTCCGGAATGCCATTCCCCGTGAATCTGTTGCTATTGTTACGGTTTCATCTGAAGAAAAAAACAGGTTCCTGAAACTGGTAGATGATATGGAACAAACGTTCAGAAAAGAATTCAAAGCTGCGGAGCCGGATCTTAAGCTGAATGCCGGAGAAACTGAGCTGCCTTCATTGATAATGACCAGGGGAGCTCAGGAAAGTATGGTAAAAATGGTTTACGGTATTCCGAATGGCGTGATGAGAATGAGTACCGACATGCCTGATGTTGTTGAAACCTCCACAAATCTGGCTATTGTAAATGTTAAGAAAGGAAAAATGGATTGCCTGTGCCTCATCCGCAGCTCCGTGGATTCTGCTAAATTCAGTTTGGGCAATATGACCGAGGCTGTTATGAAACTGGCCGGAGCCGATGTGGTCCACGACGGCACCTATCCGGGCTGGACCCCCAATGTGAACTCACCCATTCTTAATACCATGAAAAAAGTGTATGATGAAAACTTCGGTAAAGTTCCCGAAATAAAAGTTATTCATGCAGGACTTGAATGTGGTATAATTGGAAATGCTTATCCGGGTCTGGATATGATATCTTTTGGCCCTACCATAAAATTTCCCCACTCACCAGATGAAAAGGTAAATATTGAGACGGTACAGAAATTTTGGGATTTTCTTGTTCAGACCCTGAAGAGTGTACCGGAGAAATAGGTTTTATTCGAAATAGCGAATGCTAAAATAAATTTAAGGTTGCCGATGGTGAAAATGCTTGACGTAACCAATTAAAAAACCGCTTTTGCGATTTTTCTGATATTATCGGAAATGCCTATAGTATAGTAGTGTATAGCAGGGGCTCCTTTTTCTTTTAATTCCTTCGATTGGGTAATTGCCCATTCAACACCCACTTCTTTCGCCTCCGCATTGTTTTTGCAGTTGGCTACTGCTGATACCAGTTCGTCCGGAATGTCTATATGAAAAACTCTGGGAAGAAGTTCAATATCTTTTAAGGAGGTGATGGGTTTCAGGCCCGGAACAATTGGAACATCAATGCCAGCCCGTCTGCATTTTTCAACATAATTGAAAAATTTTTCATTGTCGAAAAACATCTGAGTTACGATATATTCAGCACCGGCTTCGATTTTTGCTTTAATAAACCGCATGTCAGTATCCATATTCGGAGCTTCAAAATGTTTTTCCGGATAACCGGCAACCCCAACTGAAAAATCTGTTTTAGTCGGTTCCTTAATATCCGGATCAAGATACTGGCCTTTGTTCATATCCATTATCTGCTTTACAAGATCTACGGTGTGGGCATGTCCTCCCTTCTCAGGAATAAATGAGCGCTGACCTTTTTGTGGGTCACCTCTGAGTATCAGTAGATTATTCATTCCAAGAAAGTGCAGGTCGATTAATACATCTTCTGTTTCTTCCCGGGTAAACCCTCCACAGATGATATGAGGTACAACGGTAATATTATATTTGTTCTGGATAGCAGCTGCAATGGCAACAGTTCCGGGTCTTTTCCGGATGATTCTTCTTTCGAACTGACCTTCTGCGTTCTTCCTGTAAACAGACTCCTGTTGATGGTAGGTTACATTGATGTTCAGGGGATCAAATTCAATAAGCGGATCAATTGAATTATATATATCATTTATATCCCTGCCTTTGAGAGGCGGGAGAAGTTCAAAGGAAAAATAGGTTTCTTTAGGTTTTTTTAATTTATCGGCAACTTTCATCTTTCAGGAATATAGTTTAAATTAGAGGCTAACCACTTTTCAATGGTGATTATATCTGTATTTTTTCTTTTCGCATAATCTTCAACCTGATCTTTTCCAATTTTTCCTACAAAAAAATATTTGGATTCAGGATGAGCAAACATCAATCCACTAACCGATGCTGCAGGAAACATGCTAAAACTTTCTGTGAGGCTTATTCCAGTATTTTTTTCTGCCTGTAAGAGTCTGAATAATGTTTCCTTCTCAGAATGATCGGGGCAAGCCGGATAACCATGAGCAGGCCTAATACCCTGGTAATTTTCCAGGATAAGATCTTCCAGGTCAAGATTTTCATCCGAAGCATATCCCCAGAATTCTTTTCTGACCCTTTCATGCAACAATTCCGTGAAGGCTTCAGCAAGCCGGTCTGCCAGGGCTTTTAGCATTATGCTGTTATAGTCATCGTGGTTGGCTTCAAATTCGCGGATCTTTTTTTCTATCCCAATCCCTGCCGTTGCTGCGAAAGCTCCGATATAATCTATTTTGCCGCTTTCTTTGGGGGCAATGAAATCCGACAGGCAATAATTTGGTGCATTGTCTTTTTTCTCTACCTGATTTCTAAGGTTAACAAAACGATGGACCAGGTTGCTGCGCTTAATGTCATCATAAACCTCGATATCATCCCCCACAGAATTAGCGGGAAAAAAACCAATAACTCCTTTAGCCGTCAGCCACTTCTCTTCTATTATCTTCTTTAACATTTCCTGAGCATCATCAAAAAGCTTTCTTGCTTCTTCACCCTGCCTGGGATCATTAAGGATATCAGGGAATTTCCCTCTAAGCTGCCACACAACGAAGAAAAACACCCAGGATATATAATGGCTGATCTCTTCGGTAGAATAATCATCAAAGACTTTTATTCCTGTAAAAGAAGGCTGATAGATTTTGGTTTTTTTCCAGTCTGGTGAAAAGGCATTTTTTCTGGCTTCTGCCAGACTTATATAATTAACCGTTGAGCTGGATGCGGAATAACTATTTCTAAGCTTGTTATATTCCTCCCTGATTGAAGAAACAAAAGCATCTTTTTTTTCTTTGTTCAATAAGTTGCTTACAACTCCCACGCTCCTGGAAGCATCTTTAACATGTATAACGGCATGCTGGTATGTCGGTTCTATTTTAACCGCAGTATGGATTCTGGAAGTAGTGGCTCCACCAATCAGCAAAGGCTGCTGAAAGCCCTGTCTCTCCATCTCAGTAGCAATATTCGTCATTTCTTCCAGAGATGGGGTGATCAGTCCGCTAAGACCGATTATATCAACACTTTTTTCTTTGGCAGTCTGCAGGATCTTTTCAGTCGGGACCATCACTCCAAGGTCAATGATTTCATAATTATTACAACCAAGAACAACTCCGACAATATTTTTACCAATATCGTGGACATCACCTTTGACTGTGGCTAATAATATTTTCCCTGCCGGACTGGTATCTCCGGCTTCACTTTTTTCTTCTTCAATAAAGGGCAGGAGGGTGGCAACGCCCTTTTTCATAACCCTTGCGCTTTTTACTACCTGAGGAAGAAACATTTTACCGGATCCGAAAAGATCTCCAACTACGTTCATTCCATCCATAAGCGGACCTTCAATTACTTTCAGAGCAAAGCCTATCTTTTTATGAGCTTCCAGTACATCTTCTTCTACATAATCCGGAATGCCCTTTATTAATGCATGTTTAAGCCGTTCCTCAACATCAGCCTCTCTCCATTCATCTTTTTTCTTTTCTGTTTTTACATCTGTTTTTATATTTTCAGCAAATTCTATAAGTCTTTCAGTGGCATCAGGCTTCCGGTTCAACACCACATCTTCTGTAAGGAGAAGGAGTTCCCCGGGTATTTCATCATATACCTGAAGGAGTCCGGGATTTACAATGCCCATATCCAGGCCTGCTTTTATGGCGTGAAAAAGGAAAACGGAATGCATTGCTTCACGCACTGTATTATTTCCCCTGAAGGAGAACGAGAGGTTACTGATCCCACCACTGACGTGGGCAAGGGGCAGATTTTTTTTAATCCATTTCACGGTCTCAATAAAATCTACCGCATAGTTATTATGCTCCTCAATACCGGTGGCAATAGCCAGAACATTTGGATCGAATATAATATCCTCGGCGGGAAATTTAAGTTTACCGGTTAGCAGGTTATAAGCTCTTTCACACACCTCAATTCTTCGTTCATAACTATCGGCCTGTCCTTTTTCATCGAATGCCATTACTACAGCCGCTGCACCATATTTTCTTACTTTTTCGGCCTGCTTAAGAAAGGATTCTTCGCCTTCTTTGAGACTGATGGAATTTACTACAGCTTTACCCTGTATACATTTAAGTCCTGCCTCAATTACCGACCATTTTGAAGAATCGATCATGACCGGTACCCGGGCAATATCAGGTTCTGCCATGATTAGATTGAGAAAGATGACCATTTCCTTTTCAGCATCCAACATAGCGTCATCCATACAAATATCAATGATCTGTGCACCTCCTTCTACCTGGTCTTTTGCTATCTTCAGAGCTTCTTCATATTTCTTTTCCCTTATAAGCCTGGCGAATTTTTTTGATCCTGATACATTTGTTCTTTCCCCGATGTTGATGAAATTGCTCCCTTCAAATACAGTGAGGGGCTCAAGGCCGGAAAGCCTCAGTCTGTTTTCTTTAAGGGGTGGTTTCCTTCCAGTTACATTATCAGCATATCTGGCAAATTCCTTTATGTGTTCAGGCGTTGTTCCGCAACAACCACCAATAATATTTACATAACCTGAATTGATGAAATCAGCGATCTTTATGCCCATTTCTTCCGGGCCCTCATCATATTCTCCAAATTGATTAGGAAGACCTGCATTTGGATGGGCACTCAGGTAAGTGGGTGCTTTTTCTGATAATTCCTGTAAATAGGGTCTAAGTTCACCTGCGCCCAGAGAACAGTTAAGTCCGAGTGAAAGTACATCAACATGCGAAACGGAATTTATAAATGCCTCAAGGTTCTGACCGGATAATGTTCTGCCACTTGCATCGGTTATAGTACCGGATATCATTACCGGAATGGATATCTTCTCTCGTTTGTTAAGCTTTTCGACAGCGAAGAGTGCTGCTTTTGCATTAAGGGTGTCAAATATGGTCTCAATAAGGAAAATATCTACTTCTCCTTTATATAATGCCTCAATCTGTTCAAAATAGGTGTCTGAAAGATCATCAAAAGAAACCGCACGATATCCGGGATCATTAACATCGGGGGACATGGAAGCGGTTTTATTTGTAGGTCCTATTGACCCGGCAACGAAACGGGGCTTTTCAGGAGTTTTAAGACTGTATTCTTTTGCTGCTTCTGCAGCCAGCCTGGCCGAAGCAAGATTCAGTTCGCTTACATAATCTTCAAGATGATAATCTGCCTGGGATATCCTGTTGGCATTAAAAGTGTTGGTTTCAATTATGTCTGCACCAGCTTTGAGAAAAGCCGTATGGATCTCACTTATTATATCCGGTCTGGTGATAGAAAGCAGGTCATTATTCCCTTTAAGTTCATAGGGAAAATCTTTGAACCGATCTCCCCTGAAATCTTCTTCACTTAGCTTATGCTTCTGGATCATGGTACCCATTGCCCCATCCAGGATAAGGATTCTTCTCTCAAGGGCTCTATATAATTCTTTTGTTCTGTTCATTGAAGATTCCCTGTATAGCTGTTTTTTATGATTTTCAAATACCTGTTGATTTTTTGAAAAATTCAGGATTCCAAAAATACTATATAAAGATTATTAATCAAAGGCCCCACATATATTAGCTCATAAACACAAGTACATGAGTTTTGATCTGAATAATTATTAGCTTTGGGTTAATGGGCTTTACGCGGCTATAATAGCCTGATAAACAACGCATAAACTTTTGATAAATACTGTGTTATTCAAAGATCCCACTATCCCGGCAATGTTTATGGCCGTGTAAAGCGGCGGACAATTATTTCTTTTTAGTCCCCAGCAAATAGTTTGCGATAAACAAAAAATAACAGGATAATTGGTATTCACAAGCCTTGATCTCGAACATTATGTTCCGATAGCTATCGGAACAGACACTCGACTTTATTGACAAACTCTAATTATATTTTTCAAAGAATTTTGATCTTTTTACCTACTATGCTTGTTAGAAAGAATAGTACCTGTCCATAGTGTCCGGTTGCTACGTTATGCCTAAAGCTTCAGTGACATGTGGACAGCGCTCGCGGAAAGCTAAGGCGACATGCAGTCGCAAGCCTTGCAACCAAATGCGGTGGCACAAAACTGGTAATGCAGTGTCCGCGGGAGCGGATGGGGTATTTTTCCGGTGAATGTTAAATTTAAAAATTCATGTGTAATTATTTATTCATGCTTCCGTCTAATAATATAAATATAAAAGTTATTGAATATGTCTTATCTCCCGATTGAAGATTACGGTTTAATAGGAAATATGCGTTCCGTTGCTCTGGTAGGAACAAACGGTTCCATTGACTGGTTTTGTTTCCCGCATTTTGATTCCCCGAGTGTATTCGCCTCTATCCTTGATGAAAAGAAAGGAGGCTCCTTTAAAATTTCACCTGTTCTTGAAAATTATCATACCAAGCAGTTTTACTGGCCTGAAACAAATGTTTTGGTAACCCGGTTTCATTGTGATGAAGGAATTGTCGAACTAACCGATTATATGCCGGTTGGGGCCGACATTAAAAAAGAAGAGGATTTCAGGATTGTACGACGTGTAAAAGGAGTGCATGGTAAAGTGAAAATGAAGATACTATGTTTACCGGCTTTTAATTATGCGAGAGATGAACATGAGCTTTCCGTTACGGACAAAGGAGCGGCTTTCCATTCTTCGTCACTTAGTCTGGGACTTGCGAGTAGTACCCCTCTCAGGAAAAAAGGAAAATCCATTGATACGGAATTTGAAATAGATGAGGAAGAATCGGTGGTTTTGGTTCTTCATAAAATATGTAAAGGAGACGAATGTGAGATTGAGTTTTCGGAGGAACAGGCAAACAAACGATTTATCATTACGGTTAATTATTGGAGGAATTGGATTTCAAAATCACAGTACAAAGGAAGATGGAGAGAGATGGTTAATCGTTCTGCCTTAATTCTTAAACTTTTGACATTCGAGCCAACAGGAGCTATTGTTGCTGCTCCTACATGTAGTTTACCGGAAGGGATTGGAGGAACGAGGAACTGGGATTATCGATATACCTGGATCCGGGATGCCGCTTTCACGGTTTATGCATTTATGCGAATTGGCTTTACCCAGGAGGCGGCCGATTTTATGCATTGGATAGTCGACCGCTCAAACGATACCGAAGAAGGAGGTACTCTTCAGATAATGTATGGTATTGATGGAAGAAAAGATATTAAAGAAGAAGAACTGGATCATCTTGAAGGTTATAAAAAATCTTCTCCGGTACGGATAGGCAATGGGGCCTATGATCAGTTGCAGCTCGATATTTATGGTGAATTAATGGATTCAGTATATCTTTTTAATAAATATGGTGATCCCATTCCCCTGAATACCTGGAAAGCAATGACCAAACATATTGATTGGGTATGCGAAAACTGGAACCTGAAAGATGAGGGTATATGGGAAGTCCGTAGTGGTAAGCATCATTTCGTTTTTTCCAAGATGATGTGTTGGGTTGCTATTGACAGAGCAATACGGCTTGCCCGTAAGCGGTCTTTTCCTGCCGATCTTAACAGATGGACCAGTGTACGTGACGAGATATATGAAACAATCATGGAAAAAGGCTGGAACAAAGAGATACAGGCTTTTGTGCAGTATTATGACAGTGAAATTTTAGATGCTTCAAATCTTCTGATGCCATTAGTGTTTTTTGTTTCACCAACCGATCCTATGATGCTAAAGACTCTTGACAGGATCATGAAATCGCCCGATAAGGGAGGGTTACTTACAAACAGTCTTGTTTACAGGTATAACAATTTGCATGTTAAAGATGGTCTGTCCGGACAGGAAGGAACTTTTAATATGTGTACTTTCTGGCTTGTGGAAGCACTGACCCGGGCAGGAAACAACGACCCCAAAAAACTCGAAGAGGCCCACCTTATGTTCGAGCAAATGCTTGGTTATGCAAATCATGTGGGCATTTTTTCGGAAGAGATAGGTTTAAGTGGAGAAGCTCTGGGAAATTCTCCACAGGCATTTACGCATTTGTCCTTGATCAGTGCTGCTTATAATCTGGATAAGGCTTTGGGGTAGGGATGATAGTAGGCGGGAGGCAGGAGGCGGGCAGGAGGCAGGAAGAGCACAGAGTGTCCTGCCTGCCATCACATTGAAGCTAAAATGCTGAGGTAAATCCCAGCGAAAATCTTCCGTAAGGATTATCAGGATCGGTAATGACCTCCGTAAATTCAGCCGATAATCTTACATTGCGTCGCAATAGGTATCCAAGGTGTAAAGTGATTGAATGATAATCGATTGGGGTATAATCGGATTCTACATAATTATAGAGTCCCACGGCATACCAGTCGCTTTCATCCCCTTTCGGACTGAAGATTAGTTCTCCGAGTATTCCATTTGTAGTTACATCGTTCATGGGCTGAGGCATAGTATTTTCCGGTGTCAGCAATGTACCGTCATTCCTGTAAAGATATTGCATATTCAATTCCAGTTTATCAGACATGGTGAGGGTAGCGTCTCCTCCAAGGAATGATACTTCATTGGTAACAAGACCGAAATCCGCTCTTGAAATATTTTCTTTACCGTAATATCCAACAGCACCAATACGCAGGAAGTCTCCCACGTCCTGTGATATCCTCCCCAGGAAGCTTTTATATTTATCCTTGTCAAATAATTTCATTTCCCCGGTTTTTGTTAACCCATTACCGTTAACCACTTCAAAGATGAGATCGGTTGAAGTTGGCAGACTGTAGCTTAGCATAATACCTTTATCGTATGTCATGGTAATATCCGATAATCCAGGTGTAGCTGTATATACGGCATAGTCCTCAAATGTAAGCCTTAGCTCTCTTTTAAACAGAGGATCGGAGACCTGGAATTGCCCCACGATGATATCCAGCTCTGTGTTGAACAGGTTGTCGTACATTAAGAAAGCATCTTCCACGCCGGCAACTTCTCCGTGTTCATCCATATAAAAGTAGAAGTAATATGCCAGGTGTTCGGATATCTCTCCTCCGGAAAGGAGTTTAACAAGATAAGGAGCAGAGAGGTCAGTTCTACCTTCCCCGTTGAAAGTAAACTGTACATAGCCATCCATTCTGACAGCAATAGGAAAGTTACGTATCAGGGATAATTTCGGATCACCGGTATCGGTAAAATACCTTGGGGCCTGGTAATCTTCCAGTTTAAAGCCATCTCCGGCAAACTGATCTCCGTAAGGTTTCAATTTAGGTGTGGAAGGTGCATGGCATGTCATACAGCTGATGTTATATTTCCGTGCGAATGCCGGGATTGCATTTATCTCCGGAATTATCAGGAGTGAAGATGCGAAAAGAAGTATAAGTTTTTTCATATCATGAATTTTTAAGGTAATACTGTGATTTCAATTTCCTGCTCATTTACTGTTATGGCAGTGTATTCTTCTTCCGGAACCTCAAGGTATTCACCGACAGGTTTAACCAGTAATCTGAAATTCATAACTGCAGATACTGTTAGTTTCCCGGGTGTAATATCATAAGGCAGATCGAAAGTATATGTCTCAACTTTTGTTTCTCTTGGTCCTATCCTGTAATCCACACCCAGAGAATCGGTATTCCATTGCATAATTGTCATTCTGCCCTGGGGATCGAAGTAGGGCATTCTGAAAATTCTGTCACCTATAGGAACGTCTTCTCTTCTGATTCCTTCGAAATTTTCTATTTCCAGCGGTACACCCATGTCCTGATATGCAAGAACATCACTGGCAATAGTATATTCCTCTCCCTCAAACCCTTTATTGTCTACCGGAATATGATAGGTTTTTCCACCCTCATCGGTAGCTTCTACATGTAGCCATACAATTCTGTCTTCAACCGATCCGGTGGGGAATTTATGGCCGGTTTTCTGGTTGTAGAGGGTAACGGTGAAAATGGCCGGTTCTCCCGGAATTACCTCCTGACGGTCCGGAGTAATTCTTATCTCGATAGTACCTTTAACCTTTCCGGGATCATGTGCACCGTTAAAAAGATGCATTTTTGTATCCTCATAGAAAGCTCCCATTTTCGCAGTTTTAGCCGGTCCGTCGGGCATATGACAATCCTGGCAAACTACTCCTTCTTCATAATAGGGGCCTTCTTTCAATTCGAGATGGGTGGATTTAACCCATACGCCAAAGGGGCTTTTTTCATTATGACATATACCACAGAATTCCGAAGTGCCATGTAGTTCTGTTGTCTGGATTTCATGATTTGGAGATGATTTTTCACCCTTCCTGGTTGTAAATTTTACATCACCGGTCTTAAGATTATAATTGTGATTAAATGGGATATCTCCATTATAGGAATCGATATTATGACAAACCTCACAGGATACGGATTCATTTGCCCGTGGGTTTGTTTTGGGGTCAGGAGGAGGCATGTCTCCTACCAGATAGGCCATAGGGGTATGGCATCCATTACAGCCTTCGTGCACCCCTGCCATGCTTGTATCATTTTCCGAATGAGGTACAGCAAGTTTAAAATATTCAATTTCATCCCAGTGATGATTGTAGGCATCCGACATCATTGCCTGATCCCACTGCTGGTAAAATAGGTCATGACATTGATTGCAATATTCAGGCGTCTTGAAATCTTCGTATTTATACTTTTGTTTCTGCTGCTGATGGAAGGTGAAGGATAAACTCAGCATTACGACTGCAGAAGGCAGAATGAGAAATAATTTTGGTCTTTTCATGGCAGCATGACACTTTACATGATTTTCGTTTTTTTACCGGAGTTTAAATACAGTAATTATTTAGATTTTTATCAGAACCCTATATGAGAATTAATACATTAATCTACATAACTGTTCTCCTGTATTAGCTAAATTAAGAGATATTCAACAGAGTTACAATTTAAAGAAGATAAATGTTCATTATTTATAACGAATCTGGAATTGATTCAGTAAATTGGGGGATATCGATTATATTTCGGATGATGTAGACACGCCCAATTTGGGTGTCTCTACTGTCGTGGTCTTTATGGGTTTATGGGTTTATGGGTTTATGGGTTTATAGGTTTATGGGTTTATAGGTTTATGGGTTTCCTCCTTCGCTTTCGCTACGGCGAACAGGTATGGGTGAATCACACTGATAACCGTCACTGTCATACCGATTACCGATTACCGATTACCGATTACTGTCATACCGATTACCGATTACCCATCCGCTCACCCTTTACTTTTCTCAAAACGGATACCCAATAGCAAAATTCAGTACCGGATACTCACCGATCCAATCTTTATTAAATGGTTTAAAGTCTATCCAGTGGGAACCGTCTATTTCGTATGGCAGGCGTAAAGGTATTCCCAGATCAAGTCTCAGCACAAAAAATGAAATATCCAGTCTTATTCCGAAACCTGTATTGAAGGCAATTTGATTGTAAAAAGAAGATATGCGAAAACTTTCACTACCTGGTTTATCTTCATTTTCCTCCCATAGCCAGATGTTTCCTGCATCGGTAAAAAGGGCTCCGTTTACAGGACCGGCAATAGGAAATCTCCATTCAAGATTGGATTCAAGTTTCATATTTCCGTTATGGGAGAAAAGAAAACGTTCTTCCTCTACAGGTTGAAAACTCCCGGGACCAACGGATCTGTAGGAGAAGCCCCGAAGACTGTTCACGCCGCCAATGAAATATTGTTTATTATAGGGAAGTGTATTAGAATTACTATAAGGCAGACCTGCACCTACAATATACCTGTTAACCAGTTGCATGTTTTTGTCCAGCTTCCAGCTAAAACGCACATCAACGGTCGCTTTGGCAAACTGGGAGTATCTTAAACCCAGTATCCGGCCTGTTTCTGCATTTTCATGGAATCCATGTACAATTTGATCTGCCAGATTGAGGGTATTCCCTGCTACTTCGGCATTAAAATTGAAATATTTGCTGAATTGCTTATCATCTGTCAGATTTTCATCAAAAGTGTAATCATAAATAATACTTAGTATGAGTTTTTCATCAAAGCTTTCTTTAACCAAAGGATTTTCATTCAGAATTTCATCAAATTCCTGGGTTGTTTTTAAAAGACTTGAATAATTGAGTGATAATAACTTAAAACGGTGATATTTTTTTTCAGTTTCCTGCCAGTTATAGCCGTAGGAAGCCTCAAAAGAATTGGATGTAAAGTAATTTACCCTGTTGACAATATCGTAGCCGGTCATTATTTCTGTCCGTGGAGTATAATTTTTCGACAGGTATTTATTAAAGTCAATAAAAGGAAAAATGAACCTTGGAAATGCAAGAGACAGGTCTGCACCTGCTTCATAAGAGAACAGGTTGTTTTGCTTATTCAACTGGGTTTCAAATCCTGCGTTTAGATTTGTCTCAAAGCGTTCAGCTCCGGCAAATGTATTCCTGTCAATATAGCTAAGGTAAAGATAAGGACCGCTGTAATTGTTTGATTTTGTAACAGCCTGAATTTCAGCTCTAAGAGAAACGGGGACTACCTGTGTTAAATAAATATTCATAGTCAGGAAGTTTGACGTATCAGGTACATTTACTGTATCAGGCTTGAAGGTGATATTCGCATATTTAAATACTCCAAGCCCCATTAATTTATTAAGAGTAGCTGAATAGGCATTAGTACTGAAGTAATTGCTTTTTCTGAGAATTATCGAACTGTTGATTACATCTCTGTCAATGCGGCTTACATTCGCGTAAAACACAATGTTGTCGACCACGGTGGTGTCATAATCTTTATTCTCAGCACTAATATCATAATTTGGATATACTTTAATATTGCTGATCCTGTATTTTTTGAGATCCCTTGAGGGAATATCCTCTTTTAGAGCAACAAATAATCTGAGGTTTTTCTCCACCCGGTTACTATCGATCTTAAAAATGAGGTTATTATCAGTAAAGTAATAATATCCGGCATTTCGGAGGTTTGTAGCTATTCTGCTTCGCTCCTGCTTTAAAATATCTATATTATAAGGATCATTTTTTTTAAGTAGACTTTTTTCTATATAATTGTTAAATGGTACAGGGGGAGGTTTCTCTTCTGTTTCATAAATAATCGTGTCAATCGTATATCTTTCATTTAGATGAGCAATGTAAGATAATTTGATTTTCTGTCCTTTGATGTTTTCCATGGCTCTCACATCAGATTCAAAATATCCCTTGTTAAATAGAATTCCGGACATACTGTTTATACTGTTCTCCTGGTGGTAGTTTTTATAGATAACAGGTTCCTGACCTGCCTTATACTTTAGCCAGTGACGAAATCCTTTATCCGGTACACTGTCCCCTGCCATATTATACATCCATAACTGAAAAGGAATAAAACCGAGGAATTCATCATTGGGTTCAGGTACAGCCGCTTCCTTGAGATCCTTTTTGAGTCCTCTCTTTTCATAAAATGCCTGTTCTTCCAGTTTTACCTCAGTTTTGGTATACAGTAATTCACCGTCTTCCAGTGTTCTTGTTACTGAACATGAGCTATAAACGATTATGAAAAGTATTACAATAGATGATATTTTTATTCTGTCATTCATACTCAGGCACACAAGAAATATTTTGGGAGATTATTCATTGTTGTTTTCATTATCATTTTCTTTCTTTTTCAGATTAAAAAGTTCAGACAAGCTATAAACATCGCGATTATATATAACTCCCACCCCGGTTTTGGTAACTTCACCTTCAAAAATGTTTTCATATTCAGTTGTATTGAAACCTTTGAGCTTAAACCTTCCGTCCTTAGTTAGATCATATAATACTTTCACATCTCCTGCAAGTCTGTTCATATTATTGGCCATTCTTTCATCACCTTCAATGTTGACTTTTCCGCCAACCTGCACTGTTAAGCGTTCATTCAGAAATTCCTTTTGAACATCAAGGGCGACGTTAGTTGTAGCCTGAGTTTGTTGCCCTGTATAATCAGCATATGAAGATACATCAACATTGATTTCAATTCCTTCAATGTATTGATCAGCCAGTTTGTTTAATTGGGTTGACAAAATTCTGCTTATGCTGTTTCTGGCTGCAGCGTTTATTTCATAGCTAACAGGGTGAGCTGTTGACATTTGGGTTTGAATGAAATTTCCGAAGGTCAGAAGAGCCACAGCCTGTTTATTAACTTCCGATTCATTCTGGTTTAATTGGTTTAGCTTAGTTGTTACTTCTGCAATTGTAACCCCCGGAGGTGTCTTAATATCAAAATCCAGAGTACTGGGGCTCAAAAGGTCACCTTTGATATTCAAATACACAAGAAAAGGAATAGATTGGGAAATCTCCCTGCGCTGTTCGTCATTAATATTGGATAGTTCATTTGCAATAAGTCCTTCCGGGCTTGTCCTAACCCTGTAATATGCAGTGATATCTGTTTTGGCGCCAAGTGGATCTCCTGTCCAGGTAATCGAACTTCCTTCCTGTATTTTAAATTGTCTTCTAATTATATTATAGAGTGTCAGGTTATATGTTCCCTCGTTAATTATATATTGCCCTGTGAGGCTCACCTGACCACCTTGCCCCATACTGAAATTGAGATTAGCCTCTCCGAGAACTTTTAAGTTTTCGTCTGATGCCGGATCAATGATAATGTTTATGGAAGCTTCCTCCTGTACTTCAAGTGTTGTATTTATGTCCAGATTACTGCCTGTGCTTATCTGAGTTTTCTCATCCTCAAGGCCGGAAAATAGAATTGATGTAGTATCTTTTTCAGGTTCGATAAAGATTACAAGACCTTCCCTTTCTATGGTGGCTTTATCAGGAGAGGGTACTATAAAATTAAAATCAGTATTATTTGTGATCGTTGTAGTTCCCCTGATAACAGGTGCAGAGAAATTACCCTTTATACTTGCAGACATATCCATGCTCAGCTTTCCGAAAAACAGGTCATTTACCCCCTCATTCACGTTCATACCGGTGAAATTATTTGCGTCCACTTTCAGGTTAAGGAAAGGCGAATCTGAAAGAAGTCCTTCGATTGAGCCACTTACAGAAGCTTCGTTTCCATCGGCATCAAGAAATATGAAATCTGTAAATTGCAGATCATTATCATCAAATTTCAGTCGAATATTTTCGGATTTAAAAGTCGTTCCGAGCATCCGGGGAACAATTTTACCGTCCACAAACTGAATGTCGCCGTTGACTTTCAGTTGTTCAACGGGTCCTGAAAGATTAATATCTCCATTGAATGTCCCTGATAATGTTCTGAAGATATCTGAGAGCAAGGGCTGAAAGCTTTGCATATCGAGATCCTTTATATTAACATCAAGTTCAATTTTATTTTCAGGTTGAAGTGAATACCAGCCCATCAACCTGATTCTTTCTTCCTGATCTTCTAATTGCCCTCTGAATGTTATTCTGTCATTTTCAGTTTGCTCTGCTTTTATTGCAATCATATTGAATATTTCTTCACCGTAAATGGCCAGATCGGCTATCTGCAATTCTGAGTTGAATCTGGTGCTATTCTTTAGGTTGAATATTATTTCACCGTTTAACCGAGCTTCAACCAGGTTTTTAGTTGTCAGAAGATTAGTAAGGGTTTCCAGATCAAAGGCTGCAAATTCGATCTTTGTTCCTTTGATTCCCGGGCCGTTTGCTGTTTTTGTCAGGGAAAGAACCTGTTCTTCTCTCCCAAGGCTCAGGTTATCAAATATTACAGTGTCGTTTGATATCCTGAATTTATGGTTAGGAGGTAAATTCCAGGAGTCATAATTTAGTACTAATTTTGAAGAATCGAAGTTTCCGCTAATAAATTGTCCTTCTTTTTTGAATGTTCCGTTAATACGGTATTTATCCTTTTCCTCTTCATCTTTTACTTTAAAAGTCCATTTCGCAGTGTCATTAGCAAGCCGGGCTTCTGTTATTATGCCCGGTATATTTATAAAATCCTGACTGAAACCCTTCGAGTCGACCTGCACGAAGAGAAGAGTATCTATCGAGTTAATATTTATATTTACTGTATCGATGTCTGTATTTTTATACTGAATAGGTGAAATCACAGCTTTTGTATTCAGTTCATTATTTCCTTCCTCATAATCAACCTGTATATCAATTCCGTGAAAACTTGTCAACTCCGGGAGAAATACTTCTGAAATAATAGGATGATCGTTTACATGTACTTCAAATGCAAAATCTCCAGGTGTTTTGGTGCTATCTGGCAAATCTTTCTGAAAAGCAAAAAACAGGTTCATATGTGACCATATTGTTGATGAAATCCTGGAGGGTTTTACTGATCCCTTATAGCTTGCCTGTATTATTTCGGATGACACACTTAATTCTGTACTTTTCTCTGAATTATTCGCCTTCAAAAACAAAGAATCCAATTCATATACCTGATCATTCCTGACAATTATTAAGTTATTAAGTTTAAGGTCTCCATTGAGATTATCAGGATTCGAACCCGAAATTGAAGATGCCATATTAGCACCGACTCTGATATCTTCTTCTGAGATATTAAGTGCCATCAGATTAGCACCTATCAGGTTAAAAGTTAAATCCATATAAGGTATGGAATCGGCAGCATCGATCATGCCATTGAAGCTAAACCTGATGTTTTCGTCATCCATTCCGGCTGTACCTTCAAACCTTTTTTGTTCTATATTTCCGATCAGACTGAAATTTGAGTATGGATAACCGATAAGATGAAAAGTGTCGATCATTAGCCTGACTTCAGCCCGTGCTTGTTTAAAATCTTTTGTTGAACCTTTTAAGCTGGCATTCATGAATACTTTACCAAGAGTATCTGGTTTTTGCATAATTGTTCCCACATCCAGTCCCTTAGAACTGACAACTGCCTGGAAATACTCTCTTTCATTTTCTTTATCCATATTCAATTGTAAGTCAGCCTGTAATCCACCTGCTGCACTACTTATCTCCAAACTGCTTCTGCTAAGTCTGGTATTTCCTGTTGCCACAGCTTCCAGAAGAAAGTTTTCAGGTATGAATATTTGTGGTGGTATAAGTGAATCGGGAAAATAATACCGGCTGGTGTTGCCTGAAAGGTAGATGCTATCAACGTTGAAATCGCCGCTAATATTCTCTAATTCAGGGAGCCCTTTTATGTCTCCCTGGATTTTCAGAATAACATCTTCATTCATATGAGCCCTGAAATTATCAAGAGTCAGGTCCGATAGCTTTCCATAAATTTCTGTTTCGAACACAAGATTATTAATAGCCCTTCGATATTCCCCTGCTGAGAATTCCGGATAAAAAAACAGAATATCATCTGTTCCAACATAGCTTTTTTCAAGATTCAGATTCAAAAATGCATCTTTCCATGAATTTTGCAAATCATCCGGATCATAATTTTTTGCATTCAGATCCAGTAATATACGGGTATCTGGTGTTTTTAGATATAGTCTTTCAATGTTGGCCTGATGGCTGTTGGCTGATATTTTACTGCTTAAGTTTTCAAGTCTGAATTGCCCACCTTCAATAAGTTGCAGATCCCTTATTTCAATCCCGACTGAATCTTTATTTAAGGCTATGGAATAGAGTCCGCCGCTTAATTCTTTTATATCAATATTTTTAGGATTGAAGCCGGCAGAGGGCAGGGGATGGGTCTCAGTCCGGATCTCAAGGTCATTATTTATGAATTTTAATTCATTAATTCTGATATTCCAGTCAAAAGGCTTATTTTCTTCCTTTTTGGAAGTGGTATCTACTGATGCAATATCCCCCAGAGGAACCATAATAAGATCTGTTTCTTCAAGATTCACTTTTTTAAGGAATAATTCTTTGGAGGGGAGATTTAATTGATCAGATTCAATGTAGAGGTTGAGGTTATTTATAGCGAGTTTTTGCCCTACTGTTTCATTTACCATAAGGAAATTTACATTCTCAATCTCAATATCCCGGTCCAGTGTGATCTTGGGTACATTACTATCTTCATCTTTCTCCTTTTCCTGACCCGACCTGATAAACAATTCAACGTCGCTATCATTCAATTTTATAGAATGTACGCCTATTTCCGGGATTTCGGGATCAAGAGAACTCATCTTCAAACGAAGATCCCCAACACTAGCAAAATAGCTGTTTTCCATGTTTTTATCCTCAAAGAGAAAATCCACTTTGTCAAGGATAATCCTGTTAATATCGAAAGTCCACTTTGAAGAGGACTTAACTTTACCGGCCTCTTTTTTATCTGCTGAATTGTTAATCCCCGGAAAGTTGAATGTACTATCCGGTCCGGAGCGTATTATGTTAGCCCTGGTGGAGCTGATCTTAAGCCTGTTTAATTCTATTTCTTTATTGATCAATTTAAATAAACCGATGTTGAGGGCGAGTTCTTCTGAATATAATAGCGTATCGCCATCCGTGCCTTCAAGGTATATTTCCTTGAGCTTAACGCTATTTGGAGGAATGATAACTATTTTCTCAAGTCCTATTTCAGTATCCAGCTTGTCACGGGCTATTTTCAATGCCTGGTCTGCCACATAATTTTGAACAGCCGGTATCTGGAAGAATAAAAAAACAAAAAGCATGCTTAGCAAAAGAAAAGCTGCTAACGTCAAAAATATTATTTTTATTATTTTAAGAAATGTTTTCATATACTCCGGCAAAGAATCCTACAGAAATTTGAATGCTATTCTAAAAACACAGTCCTGATGATAATTTATTTTTCCATTAAATTAATTTTACTTATGGTTACGATAGCGTATAAGCATCAGACATACAGGGATATAAATCGAAGCTTTTAAGTTATAGCTAACGTAGGAGTAATTCTTTTTTTAAGCTGATGCAGGAATAGCACATGCCATATATATACATGGTTTATAAAGCAAACCGGCAAACTGCCTGTTACGTTAAATTGTAGTGGCTTTTGCCGGCGTTCATCATTAGAAATATCAGGATTTATAAATTGGTTCTGCAAAATCAATCTATTTCCTGATGATTATGATTAAAAATATTTTGGAAAAATTTATTTTTCTTTTCCGAACTCATCAATTTCTTTTTTCAGTTCCCTGAATTTTTCCTCAATATCTGCTTTTGCTTCTGCCCATTCTTCTTCAGTCTCATCGTCAAGTTCATTTAATTGTTTTTCCAATTCATCAGCCTTTGCCTCAAGATCCCGAAGTGCTTTATCGGTACCGGAATCATCATCTGATAATTTACTTTTAAAATTATCGATTTCACGGTCCATATCCTCAAGTACCTCACTGGCAGACTCTTTGAATTCATCATCTTCTTTCTGAAAAAGATCCCCGATGGCATCGCCAATATCATTCATTTCAGATTTGAATTCTTCCCAGTTTTCTTTGGTCTGGTCATCAGATCCGTTATCGTTGTTTCTTGCCGACTGGTCACATCCGGTCAGGGTGAAGACCAGAAAGCTTCCCATTAAAATTGTAAATAAAGATTTGTTGATCATAATTTCTAATTTTTGATTACATTTTATTATCTAAAAAATTTAGTATCTGATAGTCTTAAAATATTAATTGCTACCCTATTTGATAAGGAATGACAAGAGATTTTGTTCATTCTGCTTTAAATCCACTTTGGCAGGTTCTTTTTATTACAGAACTATAAAATTGTTAAAGCATTAATGATAAGTCATATTTTTATATTACATCAGAGTTTTTCTGCTGTCATCCTGTCAAAATTATACAGATCTTTCCTGAAATGGATTCGGTTATACTCATCAACCCATGCCGTTCTGTATAGAAAATGTACGTTGACTGTTTCATTAAGAGTAATAGTAGTTGTTTCTTCCGATTTCAGGATTTCCTGTATTTCGAGCCACGACATTTGTTTATAAAGGATTTTCCGGGCCAGTTCAAACGGTTTTTCAAGGCGTATGCATCCGTGGCTGAAAGCCCTTTCGTTCAATTCGAAAAGATGTCTGGAGGGAGTGTCATGCAAATAGATGGCATGATGATTAGGAAAGAGAAACTTAACCTTACCCAGTGCATTATGTTTTCCTGATGTTTGTACTACATAGTATGGGAAATTTTCTTTGTCAATCTCCGACCAGTCAACACTGTCCGGATTTATTGTATCCTTGCTATTGTATGAACCCTTTAATAAAATATAATCAGATCTTTCAAGATATGTTGAGTCTGACTTTACTTTTGGTAGTATCTCTTCCATAACAATACTTTGAGGCAAATTCCAGTTGGGATTAAAAACGATGTACTTCAGGGTATCCTTCAAGACCGGTGTATAATTCTCTATTTCACCAATCATAATTTTCATTTCTTCCACGAGATAGTCTTTTTCATAATATCTAAGCCTGAATTCAGGCAGGTTAATCAATATGTATTTTTCGCCGAATTTTTCCGGCAACCATCTCAGCCTTTCCAAATTCACCTTTATCTGGTCAATACGATATTCCACAGGCTTATTCATTTCCCTTAAAGTCGTTTTGCCTATCATGCCATCAATTTTCAGTCCATGTCTTAACTGAAAATTGATCACTGCCTCTTCCAATTTTTCATCAAATATTTCAGAATTCATATAAGCGCTATCCACAAACTCCAGATCGCCGGTTGTTCGGAGATAGTTTTTTACCGGAATCAGGTTTGGATTGCTATCTCCGATTGTGAGTAGTGAAAAATACCCAGGCTGCTTCCAGCCCCCATTATCCCTTATAATTAAATAATCCTTTAGCCTGGCAGAAAGTTTTGAATATTGAGGATTTTTCGGTTTTAATTCATTTAAAGAATGGGTCACTGTTCCCGTTTCAAGCGCAATTTCCATAATTTCAAGCAATTCATATTCCCGGGGATGGGCCTCCCAGACAGAATCGAGTGCATTTGGGTTAACTCTACCCGAGAGCAGATCAGAAGCATAATCCAGATATGCAAGTGAAAAAAGTAAATCCAGCCGGATATACTTTTCCATCGTCCGGGGATTGATCTTTTTTTTACCCTGCAGGTCACTTATATATTCATAGATTTGACTGATGTTATATTCTTCATTTGATAATCCTTCTTTCCAGCTGGCTCTTAAGCTGGTGATAAGCTGCTTTGCATTATCGTTTAAATTCCCCCTGTCTATCCAGAGCATATTGAAGTCATGTTTTTTGTAAAGATTAAACAGGTTTGGTTCTGTTGATTCATATATGAATTCTGTGAAGTATTTTCTGGATTTCAGCGGAGCCCAATTAAAATATTCCGTAAGGTAAACAGAACCGGTATCAAGGTCTTTTTCAGATAATTTATCATTATAGAGTCTACGGGTACATGCAGTAATAAAACAGCTCATCAAAAACAGAATGATAGCTGCTTTAAAAGCGAGAGAGAATAAATTTATATTTTTATTTGTAAGTTTTATTTGCATTAAGAAAAAATCAGTTCCATTAGTAAATTAGTACTATTATATGATATTTATGCGGTTAATGAAGAGATAGTGATATCAAAAAAACCCTATTGAAAAAGTAGAGAAAAAAGTGTGGATTATTAATGCATTATTTTTTAGTGTTTTTTTTAATGTTCGTAAATCAGATAACAAATAGCTAAAAAGTTCCTCAGAATGCGAATTTTTTTCTACATTTACATATATGAAATACTTTCAATACGCTATAATAATAGTGCCTATGTTTTTCCTCTAGTATTTATTAACCTTAAAACTTAAATTATGAGAATAGCAGGTATTGTACTCTTGATTTTAGGCTTGATAGGAACCATTGTTTTTGGTATTCAGGCAATTAGTGAATCTGAGGCCTTCAACTTTTTAGGAATTGAAATTGCCGTAAGTTCAGCGAATTGGACTCCTGTAATAATCAGTGCCGCCGTTTTAATTGTTGGATTGATAATGATGACCGCTGGAAAAAAGAAATAGTCTGATAATCTACATTTATGTAATTTGATTTGGAAAGGAGCCTTGTGATTCTCCCAGGGTTCCAAAACTATTTAGTGTCTGTCCATAATGTCCGAAATACTCATTCAGTGTTAAATTTCAGCGGCATTCGTGAGCTCGTTATCACTCGGTTCTGCGTTGCTGCAAAAATTTTAAATCCTCAAATACATAGGTATACTGCGGTTTAAAATTTTTGCACTCCTAGATCTCGAACATTTATCCCGATAGCTATCGGGAAAGACATTACTTACACTCTCACCAATACCGATTAATCGGTATGACTTACTAGATAATGCAAAAACATTATCGACTAACTCCTATGAGCA
>CAYRTD010000056.1:0-23375 GCA_964426915.1 uncultured Bacteroidaceae bacterium
TGTGAAAGGCACTTTCCCCTCAAATAATTAACAAAATAGCACGATGACTAAATTATCAAAAAAAAGGAAGTCAGCTTTAGAGAAAATTGAGCCGGGAAAAATTTATCCACTCACCGAAGCTGCTAAACTGGTAAAGGAAATCAACCAGACAAAATTTGATGCATCTGTAGATCTGGATGTGCGTTTGGGTGTTGACCCCAGGAAAGCGAATCAAATGGTGAGAGGGATAGTAACCCTGCCTCATGGTACCGGAAAAGAAACCCGTGTTTTAGTGCTTTGTACACCCGAGAAGGAAGAAGAAGCAAAAGAAGCAGGAGCTGATTATGTCGGACTGGACGAATATATCGAGAAGATCGAGAATGGATGGACAGACATTGATGTAATCATTACCATGCCTCCTGTTATGGCTAAAATCGGGAAACTAGGTCGTGTATTGGGCCCTCGCGGCTTAATGCCTAATCCTAAAAGTGGTACTGTTACTATGGATATAGGTAAAGCAGTGAAAGAAGTGAAGATGGGTAAGATCGATTTTAAAGTCGATAAGTACGGAATCATTCACTCTTCCGTTGGTAAAGTGTCTTTTGAACCGCAGAAATTAGCTGAAAATGCGAAAGAGTTTATCTCTACGATTGTTAAGCTTAAACCAGCCTCTGCAAAAGGTACATATATCAGAAGTATCTATATGTCAAGTACCATGAGTCCGAGTATCAAATTAGATGCTAAAGCAGTTGACGTTTAAATTTTAAAGCGCTAATCTCAGTATTATGAGAAGAGAAGATAAGGAAATAATAATTGAAAACCTGAGACAGGAACTTTCCGAGACAAAACATTTTTACCTGGCTGATACCTCTGGTCTTAATGCCCAGGAAACATCAGACCTCAGGAGAAAATGTTTTGAAAAGGAGATTAAACTGCTCGTGGTGAAGAATACTCTTCTTAGAAAGGCACTGGAAGAAGTTGAAGGTGACTATGATTCTTTATATGATGTATTGAAAAATTCTACCTCAATTATGTTCTGTGAAACAGGGAATGTTCCTGCCAAACTCATCAAAGAGTTTCGCAAGAAGCATGATAAACCTCTCCTGAAAGCAGCATTTGTTGAAGAATCTGTTTACATTGGTGAAGATCAGCTCGAAACCCTTTCCAGTCTTAAATCTAAGGATGAACTCCTGGCAGATGTTTTATCACTGCTTCAGTCGCCGATGAAGAATGTAGTTTCCGCTCTTTCTTCAAGTGGTAATAATCTTGCTGGAGCACTTAAAACATTATCAGAAAGTAAAGAATCTTAAAAATTAATAAATTTTAAATAAAAATGGCAGACGTTAAAGCAATCGCAGATCAGTTAGTTGAATTAACTGTAAAAGAAGTAAACGAATTACTCAATATTCTGAAAGAAGAGCATGGTATTGAACCTGCTGCCGCAGCAGTTGCTGTTGCTGGTCCCGCTGGTGGTGGTGAAGCTGCTCCGGAAGAGAAGACTTCTTTCGATGTTATCCTTACAGCTCCTGGTGGAGCTAAGCTCCAAATTGTTAAGCTCGTAAAAGAACTTACCGGTCTTGGACTTAAAGAAGCAAAAGCTGTTGTAGATTCCGTTCCTTCTCCAATTAAGGAAGGCGTAACTAAAGATGAAGCAGAATCTCTGAAATCACAATTAGAAGAAGCTGGAGCAGAAGTTGAACTTAAATAGGGTTACCTACTATATTAAACAGGGTTTAGGATTCCTTTCCGGCTTTTTTGCCTGAACGGGAAACCTAAGCCTTTTTGCTATTTTATATTACCAAGTTCACCTAATTCCGTATATAGATGTCGTTAGAGAATAATAATAACAGAATCAGTTTCGCTTCAACCAAGAATCAGCTTGAATATCCTGACTTTCTTGAGGTGCAACTAAAATCGTTCAGGGACTTCTTTCAACTCGAAACTATCCCTGAAAACAGGAGAAATGAGAGTCTATACAGGGTCTTTCAGGAAAATTTTCCTATTTCCGATACCAGAAATAATTTTGTACTGGAATTCCTGGATTATTACATAGATCCCCCTCGTTACTCTATCGAAGAATGTATAGAAAGGGGATTGACCTACAGCGTGCCGCTGAAGGCCAAACTTAAATTATATTGTACAGATCCGGAGCATGAAGATTTCGATACGGTGATCCAGGATGTTTACCTGGGTACTGTTCCCTATATGACCGATCGGGGGGTTTTTATTGTTAATGGCGCCGAAAGAGTTGTTGTATCCCAATTGCACCGTTCGCCTGGTGTATTCTTCGGACAAAGCCTGCATGCAAATGGTACAAAATTGTATTCTGCCAGGATTATTCCTTTTAAAGGATCCTGGATTGAATTTGCTACAGACATTAATAATGTCATGTATGCCTATATCGACAGGAAGAAAAAGCTTCCGGTTACGACACTTCTCAGGGCAATAGGTTATGAAAGTGATAAAGATGTTCTGGAAATTTTCGACCTCGCCGATGAAGTTAAAGTTTCCAAATCCGGACTGAAAAAAGTAGTTGGAAGAAAACTGGCTGCCCGGGTGCTTAAAACCTGGGTTGAGGACTTCGTTGATGAAGACACCGGTGAGGTGGTTTCTATTGAGAGAAATGAAGTTGTCATTGACAGAGAAACAATACTTGAAAACGAACATATTGATCAGATAATCGACTCAGGAGCAAAAACTATCCTTCTTCATAAGGATACTCAGAGCATGATTGATTTCGCGATTATCTATAATACCCTTCAAAAAGACCCGTGTAATTCAGAAAAAGAAGCTGTCCTCCACATATACAGACAGTTGCGTAACTCTGAGCCACCTGATGAAGCTACAGCACGTGACGTAATCGATAAATTGTTCTTCTCCGATAAGAGATATGATCTTGGTGAAGTAGGACGTTACCGTCTGAATAAAAAGCTGGGACTGAATACGGATGCGGATACCAAGGTGCTTACAAAAGAAGATATAATTGAGATCATTAAATATCTCATCAAGTTGATCAACTCAAAAACCGATGTTGATGATATTGACCACCTAAGTAACAGAAGAGTTCGTACCGTAGGTGAACAGCTGATGAATCAGTTTAGTGTAGGTCTTGCGCGTATGGCAAGGACTATAAGGGAGAGAATGAATGTGAGGGATAACGAAGTGTTTACACCCGTTGATCTTATCAACTCCAAAACCCTCTCTTCCGTAATTAATTCATTTTTCGGAACCAACCAGCTTTCTCAATTTATGGATCAGACTAATCCGCTTGCGGAAATGACACATAAAAGGAGAATGTCTGCACTCGGACCCGGTGGGTTATCAAGGGAAAGAGCAGGTTTCGAAGTACGTGATGTGCACTATACACACTACGGAAGACTCTGCCCGATTGAAACACCGGAAGGGCCTAATATTGGTTTGATCTCTTCTCTTTGCGTATATGCAAAGATCAATACCCTTGGATTCATCGAAACACCTTACCGGAGTGTTGAGGCAGGTAAAGTTAATCTGGATCATAGTGGCATTGTATATCTTAGCGCAGAAGAGGAAGAAGCAAGGACCATTGCACAGGCGAATGCTCCGATAAAAGATAGTGGCGATTTCGTTAATCAAAAGATCAAGGCTAGATTTAATGGCGACTTCCCCTTATCAGATGCGGAAGAAATTAATTTGATGGATGTTGCTCCAAACCAGATCGCATCCATTGCTGCATCACTGATTCCTTTCCTGGAACACGATGATGCAAACCGGGCACTCATGGGCTCAAATATGATGCGCCAGGCTGTTCCGCTTATCGATCCTCAGGCTCCTGTTGTCGGAACCGGAATTGAATCAATTGTTGTGAGAGATTCCAGGTTACAGATTGTTGCTGAAGGAGATGGTGAAGTGGACTTTGTTGATGCTAATGAAATTGTTATCCGTTATCTGCGTTCTGAAGAAGAGAAGTTTGTGAGTTTTGATGATGATATTAAGCGGTACAGGCTTCCGAAATTCAAGAAAACAAATCAGAACACCTGTATAAACCTTGTTCCTATTGTGCGTAAAGGACAAAAAGTTCAAAAGGGCAGCATTTTAACAGAAGGATATGCAACCAAACAGGGAGAGCTGGCGCTTGGAAGAAACCTGATGGTTGCCTTTATGCCCTGGAAAGGTTATAATTTTGAGGATGCAATTGTTGTATCCGAAAGACTGGTTCGTGAAGACGTTTTTACTTCTATTCATATTGATGAATATGTACTTGAAGTGAGGGATACCAAAAGAGGTCTTGAGGAATTGACTTCGGATATTCCAAACGTTAGTGAAGAAGCCACCAGGAATCTGGATGAAAACGGCCTGATACGCATAGGTGCTGAAGTACAGCCCGGAGATATCCTAATTGGTAAAATCACACCAAAAGGAGAATCGGATCCTTCACCTGAAGAAAAGCTCCTGCGTGCAATATTTGGTGATAAAGCCGGAGATGTTAAAGATGCATCTCTTAAAGCCGGTCCTTCACTTTTTGGAGTCATTATTAATAAAAAACTGTTTTCACGGACAAATAAAGACAGGAAATCAAAATCCGGAATTAAGCCTATACTCGATAAAGTTGAAGAGGAATACAACAGGAAGGTAGCAGATCTCAAAACAAAACTTATCGATAAGTTATTTATCCTTGTAAATGGTAAGACTTCACAGGGTGTCAAAGATTACTTTAATAAGGAGATTATCCCGAAAGGTCAGAAATTTACACTGAAGATGCTTCAGGATATCGATTACGAAACGGTCAATCCGAATAAGTGGACTACAGATAAGGACAAAAACGATACCATTAGATCCCTACTTCATAATTACATGATTAAATTAAAGGAAATTGAAGGGATTTATAAGCGTAAGAAGTATAATATTACTATAGGTGATGAATTGCCTACAGGAATTATCCGACTGGCTAAGGTATATGTAGCCAAAAAAAGAAAACTGACTGTTGGGGATAAGATGGCCGGACGACATGGTAACAAAGGTATAGTAGCTAAGATCGTAAGACAGGAGGATATGCCTTTTCTTGAAGACGGAACTCCTGTCGATATTGTATTAAATCCTCTGGGTGTACCTTCCCGTATGAATCTCGGACAGATTTACGAAACTGTTCTTGGTTGGGCAGGGAAAAAACTTGGAACAACATTTGCAACACCTATTTTTGATGGTGCTAAGATCGATGAAATATCTGATTACACTGATAAAGCCGGGGTGCCAAAATATGGTAAGACTTTTCTTTACGATGGGGGCACAGGCGACCGCTTTGACCAGCCCGCTACAGTAGGGATCATCTATATGCTGAAACTTGGTCATATGGTAGAAGATAAGATGCATGCCCGTTCAATTGGGCCATATTCACTTATCACTCAGCAACCTCTTGGTGGTAAAGCACAATTTGGTGGTCAGAGATTCGGTGAGATGGAGGTTTGGGCTCTCGAAGCATTTGGAGCTGCAAATATTCTCCAGGAGATCCTGACAGTTAAATCAGATGATGTTGTTGGCCGTGCCAAAGCCTATGAAGCAATTGTAAAAGGAGATCCAATGCCTGCACCAGGTATACCGGAATCTCTTAATGTATTGCTTCACGAACTAAGAGGACTCGGACTAAGTGTAAAACTGGTCTAAACTTTCAACGCGGACATTGTCCGGTATAATTTTGATGTTGATAACCAAATAATTATTAACAGATGTCATTTAGAAAAGATAAAAAAGACAAGGCGAATTTCACTAAAATTGCAATCGGACTGGCTTCTCCGGAGGAGATCCTGGAAAGATCAAGTGGTGAAGTTTTAAAGCCTGAAACAATAAATTATCGTACTTACAAGCCCGAGAGAGATGGATTGTTTTGCGAAAGAATATTTGGGCCGGTAAAGGATTATGAATGCCATTGCGGTAAATACAAACGAATACGTTATAAGGGTATTGTTTGTGACCGGTGTGGTGTTGAAGTAACCGAGAAAAAAGTACGCCGGGAAAGAATGGGACATATTTCACTTGTCGTTCCCGTTGCCCATATATGGTATTTTAAATCATTGCCCAATAAAATAGGTTATCTACTGGGTCTGCCAACAAAAAAGCTGGATACAATTATCTACTATGAAAGATATGTAGTGATAAATCCCGGTATTAAAGCAGCCGATGGTATTAATTACCTGGATTTTCTCACGGAAGAAGAATACCTTGATATTATGGATTCACTTCCCAAGGAGAATCAGATCCTTGAAGATGATCATCCGGATAAATTTGTTGCAGGAATGGGGGCGGAAGGTTTATATGAATTGCTCCGCAGAATTGATCTTGATAAATTATCTTATGATCTCAGGCATAAAGCTAATAATGAAACCTCCCAGCAGAGAAAGAACGAAGCATTGAAGCGACTCCAGGTAGTCGAGGCATTTCGTGAATCCAAGAAGGTGAATAATCCGGAATGGATGATCGTTAAAGTTGTCCCGGTAATTCCGCCTGAGTTGCGTCCACTTGTTCCTCTTGATGGAGGAAGATTTGCAACCTCAGACCTGAATGACCTTTACAGAAGGGTTATTATTAGAAATAATCGTCTGAAACGGCTTATCGAAATTAAGGCTCCCGAGGTAATTCTAAGAAATGAAAAGAGAATGTTACAGGAATCTGTTGATTCACTCTTTGACAATTCAAGGAAATCCAATGCTGTAAAAACAGATGCTAACAGGCCGCTAAAGTCTCTGAGCGACAGCCTAAAAGGAAAGCAGGGGCGCTTTCGTCAGAATCTTCTGGGTAAAAGGGTTGACTATTCTGCCCGTTCAGTAATTGTTGTGGGCCCTGAACTGCATTTACATGAATGCGGTCTTCCAAAGGATATGGCTGCCGAACTCTACAAGCCTTTTATTATACGAAAGCTTATTGAACGTGGTATTGTTAAAACAGTGAAATCGGCCAAGAAGATCGTTGACAGGAAAGATCCCGTGGTATGGGATATTCTTGAAAACGTCCTGAAGGCTCATCCTGTTCTGTTAAACAGAGCGCCTACTCTTCACAGGCTTGGTATTCAGGCTTTTCAGCCTAAGCTTATTGAAGGTAAAGCTATTCAGTTGCATCCGCTGGTATGTACTGCCTTTAACGCCGACTTTGATGGTGACCAAATGGCTGTGCATCTACCCCTGGGAAATGCTGCCATTCTTGAAGCGCAAATATTGATGCTGGCTTCACACAATGTTCTTAATCCTGCTAATGGAGCACCGATTGCTGTACCCTCGCAGGATATGGTTCTCGGACTTTATTATATAACCAAAGCCAGAAAATCTTCGGAAGATCATAAAGTGAAAGGGGAAGGTCTTGTTTTCTATTCATCGGAAGAAGTTGTTATTGCGTATAATGAGAAAAAGGTAGATCTTCATGCCATTATTAAAGTTCTGGTTCCGGCCATAAATGGGAAAACAGAAGAAGAGAAACAATTAATTGAAACCACTGTCGGAAGGGTTATTTTCAATGAAGTTGTTCCGGAAGAAATCGGGTTTATCAATGAAATACTAACGAAAAAATCTCTCAGGGATATTATTGGTAGAGTATTGAAAAAAACCGGAACGGATAAAACTGCCAAATTCCTTGATGATATTAAAGATCTTGGTTTCAACATGGCATTCCGCGGCGGTCTTTCATTTAATCTCGACGATGTAATTGTTCCAAAAGAAAAAGAGACTCTGGTTGATGAAGGATACCAGCAGGTCGAAGATGTTTTGATGAATTATAATGCCGGAGTTATTACAAATAACGAGAGATATAATCAGATAATTGATATCTGGACACATACAAATGCCAAACTTACTCTTACCCTTATGAACAGGCTAAGCTCCGATAATCAGGGTTTTAACTCTGTTTACATGATGCTTGATTCCGGAGCGAGAGGCTCTAAAGAGCAGATTCGACAGCTTTCAGGTATGCGGGGTCTTATGGCAAAACCTCAGAAATCCGGCTCCACCGGTTCTGAAATTATCGAGAACCCGATTCTTTCCAACTTCAAGGAAGGACTGAGCGTGCTTGAGTATTTTATTTCGACACACGGTGCACGTAAAGGACTTGCTGATACGGCCCTTAAAACTGCTGATGCAGGATATCTAACTCGTCGTCTTGTTGATGTTTCACAGGACGTTGTTATTTCGGAAAGTGATTGTGGTACTTTAAGAGGACTGGTGGCTACAGCGATCAAGAAGAATGAAGAAGTTGTAGAGACACTATATGAAAGGGTGCTCGGACGTACTGCTGTTCATGATGTTTATCATCCGCTTACAGGAGAACTTATTATCTCTACAGGCGATGAGATCAATGAGGACGTTGCCGGACTGATTGAGGAATCACCTATTGAACAAGTAGAGATCAGATCGGTTCTGACCTGTGAATCCATCAAGGGTGTATGTTCGAAATGCTACGGCAGAAACCTGGCTAACGGAAGAATGGTTCAAATGGGTGAGGCTGTGGGGGTTATTGCTGCACAGTCTATCGGTGAACCTGGAACGCAGCTTACCTTACGGACATTCCACGTTGGTGGTACAGCTTCGAATATTACGGCTGAATCAAGTATCATATCCAAGTATGATGGTGTTGCCGAGATCGATGAATTAAGAACTGTAGCCAAGGTTGATGATTTGGGCAATAATGTAGATATGGTTATCGGACGCCTTGCAGAATTGCGTATTGTTGATAAAAATACCGGTATAACCCTGACCACTCATAATATCCCATACGGTTCCAAACTATATGTTAAGCCGGGTCAGGAAATATCCAAAGATACACTGCTATGCGAATGGGATCCCTATAATGCTGTAATTATTTCTGAAGTAGATGGGAATGTCGGATTCGATAATGTTATTGAAGGTATAACTTATCGCGATGAATCTGATGAACAAACCGGTTACAAAGAAAAAGTTATTACAGAAACAAGGGACAAAACCAAAAATCCGATCATAAAAATACTCGGAGATAAGAAGGAAGTTCTGAAAACCTATAACCTTCCTGTTGGATCCCACATTGCTGTGGAAGAGGGTGCAAGTGTTACAGCTGGAGAGATTCTTGTGAAAATTCCAAGGGCCGTTGGTAAATCCGGTGATATTACCGGTGGACTGCCACGTGTTACCGAACTTTTTGAAGCAAGAAACCCATCTAATCCTGCAGTTGTTTCTGAAATTGACGGTGAAGTTACCTATGGTAAAATAAAAAGAGGAAATCGTGAGATAGTCATCCAGTCTAAGACAGGAGAGATCAAGAAATATCTAGTTCCCCTGTCAAAACAAATCCTGGTTCAGGAAAATGATTATGTGCGAGCAGGGATACCTCTTTCAGACGGGGCAATTACTCCATCTGATATACTCGCCATCAAAGGACCTACCAAAGTACAGGAATATATCGTTAATGAAGTGCAGGAAGTTTACCGTCTACAGGGCGTGAAGATCAATGATAAGCATTTCGAAGTTATTGTGCGTCAGATGATGAGGAAAGTGGAAATTGTTGATCCGGGGGATACAAAATTCCTTGAGAAACAAGTTGCTGATAAGCTTGAATTCATGCAGGAAAATGACTGGATCTTCGATAAGAAGGTTGTTATTGATCCCGGAGATTCGGACTCATATAATGCCGGTCAGATTATAACTTCACGAAAGTTAAGGGATGAAAATTCACTTTTAAAGAGAAAAGATAAGAAGCTTATCCAAGCAAGAGATGCAGTTCCTGCTACCTCTAGTCAGATACTTCAGGGGATTACCCGTGCTGCGCTTCAAACAAAGAGTTTCATGTCCGCAGCCTCCTTCCAGGAAACAACCAAAGTGCTGAACGAAGCTGCCATCTTTGGTAAAGTAGATAAACTCGACGGCCTTAAGGAAAATGTAATTGTCGGACATCTTATCCCTGCCGGTACTGGTAACCGGGATTATAGAAATCTTGTGGTTGGTTCACGGGAAGAATACGAAAGACTAAGAGAAGGAAGAAGCGTGGAGGTAAAAGAAGAAACAGAATAAAACTTTTTATATGTCACAGGAAAATCAGAACAAGAAACAGATAAATATTGAATTGAGTGATGAAGTTTCGCAGGGGACTTATTCAAATCTTGCTGTAATTACTCATTCAGCTGCAGAATTCATTCTGGATTTTGTGAGAATTATGCCGGGTGTACCCAAAGCACAGGTAAAATCCCGGATCATCCTTACTCCTGAACATGCAAAAAGATTAATGGCTGCACTTCAGGATAACATATCCAGATATGAATCAGCACATGGACCGATTAAAAATGTTGAAGGTTCCGGGGGAAGCAATGTGCCAATGAATTTTGGCGGGCCTTCCGCCCAGGCTTAACTTTCGACCATAACTCAAATATTTTTACAACCCCGTTTTTTAACGGGGTTTTTTTTCGAATCTCTCACAACAGCTTTACCGCAAAATATATTTTATTATATTTGTTCCCCATCAAATCTTATAATTCAAAAAAATTTTATATGAAGGGTTTAAAAATTATTGTACTGGCCAAACAGGTTCCGGATACCCGAAACGTAGGGAAGGATGCAATGAAAGCAGACGGAACAGTAAACAGGGCCGCCTTAGAGGCTATTTTTAATCCTGAGGACCTGCATGCGCTTGAACTTGCCTTACAGCTGAAAGAAAGAGTCGAAGGTTCTACTGTTACGCTTCTTTCCATGGGCCCCGGCAGAGCTGCTGAAATTATCAGGGAAGGTCTTTACCGAGGTGCAGATAATGGTTATTTGCTTACTGACAGGAAATTTGCCGGATCAGATACACTTGCAACATCTTATGCTCTATCCAAAGCTATTGATAAGATCAAACCTTATGATGTTATTTTTGCAGGCCGTCAGGCTATCGACGGAGATACCGCTCAGGTAGGACCACAGGTAGCTGAGAAACTTAATCTGCCTCAAATTACGTATGCCGAAGAAATTTTGGACATTAAAAACAAAGAGATCCATATAAAACGAAGACTTGAAAGAGGGGTGGAAATTGTTTCAACAAATCTGCCTGTATTGGTTACAGTTCATAGTTCTGCCGAAGCCTGTCGTCCTAGAAATGCTCGTTTGGTTATGAAATTCAAACATGCTAAGACCGTAACGGAGCTTCAGGACATAAGTGAAGATTATCTTGCATTATATCAGAGCAGGTCCTATCTGAAGATTGAAGAACTGGGGGCAGATGATATTGCTGTCGATGACAAGTCCCTTGGTCTCTCAGGTTCTCCTACGAAGGTAAAGAAGATTGAAAGCGTTGTTTTTAAGGCCAAGGAGTCAAAAGTACTTACACCTTCTGATAATGAAATCGATGATTTAATGAAAGAACTGATAGAAAATCATACCATCGGTTAAATCTTTCTGTTAAACCCAAAAACCAAGAAAAGTGAACAACATTTTTGTATACTGTGAAATTGAAGGAAAAGAGATTGCCGATGTGAGCCTGGAACTCATTACGAAAGCCAGATCTCTTGCCGATCAGCTTGATTGTAAGGTTGAAGCCCTTGTACTGGGCTCAGACCTCAATGGCATTGATAAGAAATTATATAAATTCGGTGCCGATATTGTACACGTTGGTGATGATAAGCGATTATTCCCCTATCTTACTCTTCCTCATGTAAAGGTGGTAAATGCAATTTTCAAAAAGGAAAAACCCCAGATAGCATTGTTTGGTGCAAGTTCAATTGGCCGGGACCTGGCCCCCAGGGTAGCTTCTGCTTTGAAGTGTGGACTCACAGCCGATTGTACAAGTCTTGAGATAGGGGAACACTACGAAAAGAAAACGGATACCAACTATAAAAACCTGCTTTTCCAGATACGTCCGGCCTTTGGCGGAAATATCGTTGCCACAATTATAAATCCTGAAACTCGCCCCCAGCTTGCAACAGTAAGAGAGGGAGTTATGAAAATGGAAGTCGTTAATGAGGACCATAAAGGACAACTAAAGAAAATCAAAGTCGATGAATTGTTTGATGATACTGATTTTGTGGTGAGTATTGTTGAAAGGCACATGGAAAACAAAAAAGTGAACATTAAAAATGCCGGGATCATCATTGCTGGTGGTTACGGAGTGGGATCAAAGCAAAACTTTCAGCTTTTGTTTGATCTTGCGGATGTTCTCGGAGCTGAAGTAGGTGGTTCCCGGGCTGCAGTAGATGCTGGTTTTGTTGAGCACGAGAGACAGATTGGTCAAACCGGGGTAACGGTAAGACCGAAGCTCTACATTGCCTGCGGTATCTCCGGCCAGATACAGCACCGTGCAGGCATGGCAGATTCAGCTATGGTGATTTCTGTAAATACAGATGCTCATGCACCTATTAATAAGATCGCAGATTATGTGATTACCGGAGATATAGCCGAGGTTCTGCCGAAAATGATTACATATTATAAGAAAAACTCCAAGTAAGGACGGATTTTAATTTTAAAGAAGAAAAAATGGCAAATTATTATAACGATAATAAGGATCTTAGATTTCATTTGGAACATCCGCTAATGAAAAAGATCGTTGAGCTCAAAGAGAACAACTTTGCGGATAAGGATGAATTTGATTATGCACCTGTTGACCATGAAGATGCAATGGATAACTACCATAAGGCACTCGAAATTATTGGCGAAATAAGTGGGGATGTCATTGCTCCGAATGCTGAATCTGTTGATAAAGAGGGACCTCAGTTGGTCAATAATGAGGTGGTTTATGCAAAGGGTACTCAGGAAAACCATGATGTATTAACTAAAGCCGGTCTTATCGGCATGTCCCTGCCCAGAAAGTATGAGGGATTGAATTTCCCTGTGGTTCCTTATGTTATGGCTGCGGAAATCGTTAGCAGAGCTGACGCAGGGTTTGCAAATATCTGGGGACTCCAGGATTGTGCAGAGACCCTCCACGAATTTGCTTCCGAAGAGATAAAAGAAGACTTTCTGCCTAGGTTTTCAAAAGGAGCAACCGCTGCAATGGTCCTAACAGAACCCGATGCCGGCTCCGACCTTCAGGCTGTTCAACTGAAGGGTAAACAGTCAATTAGTGCCAGTTATGATAAGGAAAAGGATATCTACTATCTGAATGGAGTGAAAAGGTTTATTACCAATGGAGATGCAGATATTGCGCTTGTACTTGCCCGTTCTGAAGAAGACACCGCAGATGCCAGGGGACTTTCCCTGTTTGTTTATGACCGGACAGATCAGGCGGTAAAAATAAGGAGAATTGAAAATAAGCTTGGGATTAAGGGATCTCCTACCTGTGAGATGGTATTTAATAATGCCCCTGCAAAACTCGTAGGAGACCGTAAAATGGGACTCATTAAGTATGTCATGTCCCTGATGAATTCCGCAAGACTGGGTATTGGTGCTCAATCGGTCGGTTTGGCTGAGGCCGCTTATCGTGAAGCTCTTAAATATGCACATGAACGAATTCAGTTCGGTAAACCTATCATAAAATTTCCAGCGGTTTATGAAATGTTGCGTTTAATGCAGGTGAAAACAATGGCGATCCGAAGCTTATTGTACGAAACCTCCCGCTTCGTTGACATATATAAAGCCTATTCCTTTGCTTCGGATCTGAGAAAACTGGAGCCTGAAGAAAGAAAAGAAGCCAAAAAATATCAGAGGCTGGCTGATGTGTTTACCCCTTTACTGAAGCTTGTTTCTTCGGAATATAGCAACCAGATTAGCTATGACTCACTTCAGGTCCATGGCGGAGCCGGCTTCATGAAAGATTTTCCAATTGAACGAATATACCGGGATGCCCGTATTACCTCCATTTATGAAGGAACATCCCAGCTTCAGGTTGTTGCTGCTATCAGAGGAGTGGGAACACATGCATACATTAACCGGATCAGGGAATATGAAGAACAGGATCTGATTCCGGAACTCGAATATCTTCGCAAGACTCTTATCAATATGACAGAGGAATATCAAGATATGACAACTTATGTCGATGAGTATGATGATAATGAATATCTCGACTTCCATGCAAGAAGACTCGTGGAGATGGCTGGTAATATTATTATGGGTTATCTGCTTCTTCATGACTCAATGAGAGATGAAGATTACCGGAATGCTGCTGAGATCTTTATTAAGACAACTGTTTCAGAAAACCGACAAAAAGCGGATTATATTCGTAATTCCGAAATTAAGGATCTGGGCATATTTAAATATTAAATAATAAGTTTTATTAAAGAACCGCTCAGTTAGTTTGTTATCTGAAGCGGTTTTTTTTATTATTGTAAGATATTAACATTTGGGTTATTTCATAAAGCTGTCTATTGTTCGTATAAATTATGGTATGAATTTTGCCCATATTTTGATCAGGAGGAGATAGAAAAATGCAAAATTTAGTTAACAAAATATTAAGAGTCCTCAAGGATCATGTGAATAGCAATAACCAGGAGATCCAATATAATCAGGATGAGATAAACAGGATGATTTCCAGCTTTTCAGAAAAATATACTGAAAAGGATCTTGAATATAAAAATGCTCTCAATAAGGAACTTCTGGGAGAAAATGAAGATTTTATTCAGATTCAGCTGCAACTTAATGAGTTTATGGAAAAATACGGTCACTTATTTGCTGAAAATGAAGATGTTGAAAATGAAGATATTGACGATGGCTTCGAAACAGATTTGTTGCCCTATTTCAACAAAACTGTAAAAGGCCATTTGAAGTATGACCATAAGCATCCACAGTATAATAACACTCGCTTTTTTAATAAGTTGCTCAGATACTATGAAGAGATCGAAGATTATGAAATGTGTGATCAGCTTATACGGATGAAAAAAATAAATTAATTGCTGTTTAATGCAATTCTTTTGAGATGTATGAGTTTGGTGATAGCAATTCAAAACCATCCTTTATTGTCATAGGAGCCGGAAATGTGGGTACTCACATTGCGCTGAAAATGAATTCAATGGGTTTTCTTCCTGTTCAGATCATAAACCGTAGTCAGGAGAAAGCAAAAAAACTGGCTGATCTTACCAACTGTAACAATTATACCACAGATCTGAAGAAGATTTCCCGCTCCGATTTTATTCTTGTGACAGTTAATGACGACTCCCTTCAAGATGTGCTAAATAGAACAGAGGCGGGAAATACACCCGTATTTCATTGTTCCGGGAGTACTTCAATGTCCGTATTTCCTACAAAAATTCCACACCATGGGGTTCTTTATCCACTACAGACATTTAGCCTGTGGCGTGATCCTGATTTCGAAGAAATACCTTTTCTTCTCGAAGCTTCCGATGATCAAACAATGCATTTTCTTAAAAATATTGCCAGGGAAATGAGTAATCATATTCTCGAAATCAACTCGGAAGATCGTCTGAAATATCACATAGCTGCCGTATTTGCGAGTAATTTTGTAAATCATTTCCTGACTCTGGCTTACGATTATCTGAGAAACCATGATCTTCATGCCAATGTCCTGAATCCACTAATACAGGAAACTTTCCTCAAATTTATTGAAGGAGGCGATTTAAATACTCAAACAGGTCCAGCTGTCAGAGAAGATAAGAAAACACTTCAAAAACACGAGGAAATGTTGAAAAATGACCCTGACTTTCAAAAAATATATACTTTTGTAAGCAGAAGTATAATTAATCATAAAATAAAAGAAGAAAAATAATTCATGGGGAATTTTAAAGAGGATTTGCGTAAAGTAAAAGCCTTTATTTTTGATGTAGATGGAGTTTTTTCAACGAGTAAGATTATTTTACATCCATCGGGAGATATGATGCGGACAATGAATATCAAGGATGGCTTTGCCTGTTTTTTTCTTATCAAGAAAGGCTTTCCGGTGGGGATTATTACAGGTGGCAATTCGGAATCAGTAAGAATGAGATTTCAAAAACTGGGTGTAAAGGACATTTATATGAATTCCACTAATAAGATGAAGGATTTTGATGACTTCACAGGAAAATATGATCTCAAACCTGAAAATGTTCTCTACATGGGTGATGACCTACCGGATTATGAAGTTATGAGAAAAACCGGAATCCCAACTTGCCCTGCTGATGCAGTAGAAGAAATAAAATCCATATCGAGGTACATTTCTGATAAAAACGGAGGAGAAGGATGTGTCAGGGATGTGATTGAACAGGTTTTACGGTTGAATGGGTACTGGATGGATAGTGAAACCTTCTCCTGGTAAAAGAGCTTCCGATGATAAAAGCAATAAGCCGGTTAATTCGATTGCCAAATCTTTTAATTATTGCTGGTACGCAATATCTTATGAGATATATGGTCGTTGCCCCATTTCTGGAAATTAATGGTTTTGAATTGCAGTTGAGTAATTTCCATTTCGCCATACTGGTATTGTCTACTATTTTTATTGCTGCTGCAGGTTATGCAATCAATGATTATTTCGATACCAAAACCGATAGGGTAAATAAACCTGATTCAGTAGTTATTGACAAACAGATATCCCGGCAGCTAGCCATTAATCTTCATACCATATTCAACATTATAGGTGTGGGAACAGGTGTTTATCTTTCTTTTCACATTAAGGTGCCGGGCTTATCTCTGTTGTTTTTACTCACCGCTGGATTGCTTTGGTTTTATTCAACAAATTACAAACGTCAGTTTTTTATAGGGAATTTTATTGTCAGTTTTCTTATTGGAATTGTTCCTATGATCGTTGTATTGTTTGAGCTTCCATTATTAAACCGGGAATACGGTGAAATCATGCTGAAAGCCGGGGCGAATTTTAATTATATTTTCTATTGGGTTGCAGGTTTTTCATTTTTTGCCTTCTTAACCAATTTTATCCGTGAAATAATCAAGGATGCAGAGGATTATGAAGGAGACAGTGCTTATGGTATGAATACCTTCCCCATTCAGCTTGGAATGTCTTACACAAAGGTTTTTATCATTTTCCTGATCCTTAGTCTTTTAGGAATTTTGACTTATGTGGTCTTTAAATACATTTTGCTGAGTAGTGAAAAATTCGATTTTATCTCTGCGATCTATTTTTTAGTGACCATTTTCATTCCTCTTTTATTTATTATTTTTCAAATAGCTATTGCAAAAAACAAAAGAGATTATCATCTTTCGAGTCAGATACTGAAGCTAGTCATGCTTTTCGGAGTTTTATACTCATTTATGGTTTATTATATGCTAAACTTCAGGGTAAACTGACTTTTTATGCTACTGGATGAACTGAAGGATTACAATCTTATACTTGCTTCCAAATCGCCAAGGAGACACCATCTGTTGAAAGAAATTGGTTTGTCTTTTTCCGTAAGTGATCTTCACGAAGTAGATGAAACCTTCCCTGAAGAGATGAATAAATATGAAATTCCTGTTTTCCTGGCAGAACTGAAATCTAACGCTTTTTCCGCTCAACTGGGCAAAAAGGATATTCTCATCACCGCCGATACCATTGTATGGTTTAAGAACAAAGTTATAAACAAACCTGCGGGTCGAAAAGAGGCAATTGAATTTCTAGAAAAGCTTTCCGGAAATATGCATGAGGTATTAACCGGAGTATGTATCAGAGGACCATCAAAACGAGTAAGTTTTTATTCTCATTCGGAAGTGTATTTTAGTAACCTTAGTGAGGAGGAGATCGTTTATTATATTGACACATTCAAACCCTTTGATAAAGCCGGCGCATATGGTATTCAGGAATGGATCGGATATATTGGTATAAATGAAATCCGTGGTTCGTTTTTTAATGTAATGGGGATGCCGGTACAGCTTCTGTATCATAATCTTGGGGAGTATGTTAAAAATTTTAAATAACAGGATCGAAGAATGAAAAGATTTTTTATCGTTTTTTGTTTTATAGGCTTTGCATTATTCAGCCGGGCCGATGAGGGAATGTGGATTCCTTTGTTGCTGGAAAAATATAATATTGAGGATATGCAGGAACAGGGATTGAGATTGTCTGCTGAAGATATTTACAGCATCAATGAAGCAAGTCTGAAAGACGCAGTTGTTATCTTTGGGGGGGGCTGTACCGGGGAAGTCGTCTCAGATGAAGGCTTACTCTTTACGAATCATCATTGTGGGTTCAGGTATATTCAAAATCACAGCAGTGTGGAAAGTGATTACCTTTCGGATGGATTTTGGGCGATGAGCAAGGGCGAAGAATTACCCAACCCCGGTTTGCAGGTTACTTTCCTTGAGCGCATTGAAGATGTTACCCGGGAAGTATTATCGGGCACGGAGAATGAGCTAACTGAGAGATCCCGTCTTGACAAAATTGCAAGAAATATAGAAAAGCTTATTGTGCCGCTGAATAATGGTAAATATCATAAGGCTGTGATTAAACCTTTCTATTATGGTAACGAGTATTATATGTTCGTTTATAAAATTTACACAGATGTACGGCTTGTCGGTGCACCTCCCGGGTCTATAGGAAATTTCGGCCGTGATAATGATAACTGGATGTGGCCACGGCACACCGGTGATTTCAGTGTTTTCAGGATTTATGCAGGACCGGATAATGAACCCGCAGATTATTCACCTGATAATGTACCTTTCAAACCTAAAAAACATCTCAGAATATCGCTTGATGGATATGAAGAGGGCGATTTTACCATGGTGATGGGCTATCCCGGGAGTACTACCCAATATTACACCACAGATGCAGTGGAGATGATAATTAATAAGTCATATCCCAAAAAGATAGACCTTCGGAATACCCGTCTTGAAATCCTTGATAAATTTATGCAGGGAGATGATAAGATCAGAATACAATATGCTGCCAAATATAGGAGAATAAGTAATGCATGGAAAAAATGGCAGGGGATTATTCATGGACTGGAACGAGTAAATGCAGTTAAAAAGAAGCAGGAAACAGAAACGGCCTTTCTTTCATGGATAAATATGAATGAAGCGAGATTGAAGGAATACGGTTCTGTTTTACCGGAGCTGAATTTGTTGTATAAAGAAATGTCAGAATATCTTCTGGTCTACGAATATGCCGGTGAAGCTATACTTGCTACCGAAATAATGGATCTTCTGGTTGATTTAAAAAGTTTTCTTAATGAAAACTCCGGAAAATCCGATGAGGCAAAAAGAGAGGCGAAAACAAATTTTCTCAAGAAGCTTGATGAATTCTTTAAAGATTACCACCAGCCTATAGATGAGGAGATTTATGCTGCAGTTTTGCAGGCTTTTTATGAGGATATTGATCCCGCTTTTCATCCTCCTGTTTATGAAAGAATTCATAGAAAATATAATGGAGACTACTTGAAATTTTCCCGGAAACAGTTCAAGAAATCCAAATTTATTACAAGAGAAGGCTTATATGAACTATTATCTGATTATCCGGAAAAAGAATCCGGATTATATAAGAGACTAAAAAGGGATCCTATATTTGAAACCTTTTTGAATTTTTCGGAAATATACACTGACGAAGTAAATGCGAGGTTCAATTTTGTAGAAAATGAGATACAACGTGCTTACCGTACATACCTACGGGGTTTGCGGGAGATGAATACAAGCAGAATGCTCTATCCCGATGCTAACTTTACAATGCGGGTAGCTTATGGAAATGTTGAAGGCTATTCACCCAGGAATGCAGTAATCTATAATTTTGAAACCACTCTATCCGGGATAATCGAAAAGTACAGTACCGGTCTTGCAGATTACATTATACCGGAAAAACTGTTGCAATTATATAGTGAAAAGGATTATGGAATTTATGCAAATGACGAGGGGCAGATGAATGTTTGCTTCATAGCCACCAATCATACTTCCGGTGGTAATTCCGGAAGTCCTGTTCTAAATGCCCATGGGGAACTTATTGGATTGAACTTTGACCGCAACTGGGAAGGGACCATGTCTGACATCTATTACGACAGTTCACAATGCAGAAATATTACCGTGGATATCCGTTATGTACTTTTTATAATTGACAAATTTTCCGATGCGGGCTATCTTATTGACGAAATGGATATTGCAGCAAACTATTACACTAATTAGAGTCTGTCCATAATGTCCGATATCTGCGTTATGCTTGCCGGAAAAATGCTCATTTACACGAGTAAACTCCGCTTTTTCCGGCTGCGCAAGCCTTGATCTCGAACATTCTGAAACAGACTCCCGACTTTATTGACGGACACTAATTAGCTCACCGCCAATTGGCGGTTCGGTTCTGAATCAAACACACGACTCTATTGACGGACACAAATTAGAGACGGGTCTGATCAATAATGGTAAAAATCCCGCTGTAATTACCTGTTATGGTAGCGGTCTTATTTTCAACTATACTTTCAAATTCATACGCAATGGAAAAAAAGCCATTTTCTTCTTTTACATTTACCGTACCGGAAAGAATAGGATACCTGATGATATTCTTCTCACTTGTGATTTGCATCCAGGCATCTACGATGTTTCCAGGTTTGCGTTCGTTTGTATTTTCAATATAGTAGGTGCCGGGGCTGAAATTATCCAGTGTGGGTGAATTTGCATCCAGGAACAGAAGAATATTATCCTGGATAATATTTCTGCTGTCATAATCAAAGGTCCCGTCTGTGAAACTTATATCATAATCAGAACTCAGGCTGTCCAGATTTTCTCCCCAGACCTCAATAATAGCATTTGGAGTATTGTATTCTTTGTCATTTATTATAAATCCATTCCATCTTTCTTCATTAATAAAGGGATTCTCTTTTTCTTCCGGTTTTGCATTTTCCTTTTCACAGCAGGTTAAAGAAGTCAGAACAAATGAAACAGCGACTAAAAAAGGCAGATTTTTCTTCATAGATAACATTGCTTAAATATTGTTCAAAGCGTTTGCTATTCTACGAAAATCTACTGAATATGTAATATTTCTTTTATGAACGGCTCTTTTTCCTTGTTAAAGGACAGATTATAAATGTTAAAGTGACATGCCTGTTTAGAATAAAAAAAACCTGCATTGAAATCTTGCAATTTTCCAATACAGGTATTAAAATAAATTAAATTTAAGAAGTTATCGGCTATTTATCGATTTCTGTAGACAGACTATTTAAGTAATTTTACATCCATAGCTGCCGGACCTTTCTGTCCTTTTCCTATTTCGAATGTTACAGCATTTCCTTCTTTGATTTCATCAATTACATTATTTACATGCACAAAAATGCTTTCCTTTGTTTCTTTATCGACTATGAATCCATATCCTTTTGAGTCGTTATAATAAGTTACTGTTCCTGTGCGGATGGTTTCTTCAGGTCCCAGGTCTTCCCTTTCAGCCGGGCTTGTTTCAATATCTTCCAGCTTAATTTCTTCTTTCTCATCAGGATCGGGAGGGGTGGAGGTAATTCTTCCCTGGTCATCAACATAAGCGATCATATCGTCAAGACCGCTCTTTTTGTCGGTATCTTTTTTCGCGATTCTTTTCTTTTCTTTTTCTTTTCTCTTCTTTTCTTTTTTGTTTCTTCTCTCTTTTTTATTAAAAGTTTCCTGTGATCTACCCATATACCTGTTTAATTTAATTAATAAATAAAGTTTTGTATTTTCAGCCTTATTAATTCGCCAATTTCGTCTATTGAAAAGATTAATTCTCTAAAAATGCATTTTTGTTTTTTAATATTGTTTTTAGTTTAGACAAACCGTTACATCTGATCTGTCTTATACGCTCTGAAGATACATAAAATTTTGCAGAAATATCCTGGAGCGAGTATAAAGGTGTATTGAATAAGCCGAATGACATGATCAATACTTCAGCCTCTCTCTCAGATAATTTACTCAGGGCCCGGCTGATATTAGTGGAAGTAGATTCCTTAATTACGTGAGAATCTGTGGAGGGTATGTTACCCGTTTGAACCAGATCGTAAAGATTGAAATCGCTCTCCCCGTCATGGGTCAAAGGTTTATCGAAAGAGATCTGCCTTTTCTTTATCATATTTGCCCGTTCTACCTCCTCCTTAGAAATGTCGAGATATTCAGCGATTTCTTCATTGGTAGGTTCTCTTTCAAATTCCTGTTCCAAAAAAGGAATCGCCTTTGCCACTTTGTTAATTGAAGATATTCGGTTCAGTGGAAGACGCACTATTCGGGTTTGTTCTGAGATTGCCTGTATAATTGTCTGGCGGATCCACCATACAGCATAGCTGATGAATTTGAATCCTCTTGTCTCATCAAATTTTCCGGCAGCCTTTACCAGACCCACATTTCCTTCATTTATTAAATCGGAGAATGATAATCCCTGATTCTGATATTGTTTGGCGACAGAGACTACAAACCGCAGGTTGGAAACAACAAGCTTCTCAAGCGCGACATCATCCCCTTGTTTGATTCGCATCGATAATTCGACTTCTTCCTCAGCGGTTATCATCGGATATTTATTAATTTCCTGGAAATACCGGTTGATCGATTCCTCGTTTCTACGGGTTATTTGTTTAGTAATTACCAATTGCCTCATCAATATTGAATTTATTTATTATGTTCAGCTTCCGGGTATTCCTCTTTACGATCTTTAAAAACCCTTTGTAGATTAGATACTTTCTTAACTCTCATTGCATTGATTCCCGTGAAGCAGAAACCATCTTTTAAATAGAGGCGGTAAACCCCGATCCCACCCATGTTGGCAACGCCAAAAGAAGGCAGGAAAATGGAATACCAATGCCCATTCTTCCCTGAACCACCGGTATGTTTACCCTTAATTTTCCTATACTCAATGGGTTCAGTTAAATGTATCTTTAACTTATTGTGGTGACTTCTACAGCAAATAAACCCTTATCACCTTTTTTTGTTTCAAATTCAACTTCCTGATCCTCCTGGGGTATGTCTCCGGAATCTGCAAGCCCTGTCCGGTGAACAAAAATATCTTCACCATTCTCTGTTTGGATAAAGCCAAATCCTTTGACTTCATCATACCATTTTACTTTACCTTTAGTCATAATATTTTTTTTTATTTTCTCCTTGCAAATTCAATCTCCTGGTGTGAGAATTTTATATTTACCTGGAAAAGTTTTGTAAATCTACCTGCATCCAAGGGGGTTATGCTTAATAATAAGCTTTTTACACACTGCCCGATACTGAATGAGGTGTAACATTAAAAAAGAGAGGTTTAAAAAGAAGGGCGGGAGGAACTAATAAGGTTCGGTGCTTTAATTAATTAAGCATGCGCAAATTCTTAAAACTCAAACTTTTTGCTAAGTTACGGTTTTATTTTTGAAGCTGTGGCAATAACAATAAATATATTTAAGAATTGGAGTAAATTGACAGTGTTTTTTAAATTTATTTTATTTTCTGCATAACTTTTATTAGGTTCTCACTCCAGTCCGGCTAAAAGGATCTTTCAAAAATTTCATGATTTATGCCCGGTTTGAGAAATTTTCTACCAGAGTAATATCACCCTGGCTGAATGATTTTTTTAGAATTTGGAGTTGTTTTGGCAAAGGGTGTCTTTTTTAAGTAACTGGCGTACAGTTAAATAACAGGCATGGGAGCGTAACAGACCCTAAGGGTTGCAACCCTTAG
>CAYRTD010000057.1:0-22957 GCA_964426915.1 uncultured Bacteroidaceae bacterium
TTTACATTAGTAAACTCCGCTTTTTGGGGCTTGTGCCTCCGCACGCTGTCGCTGAAGCTTTAGCGTAGGCGCCTAAAGCTTCAGCGACACGCGGTTGCGCGCCTTGATCTTGAACATTATGATCCGATAACTATCGGAACAGACACTCGACTCTATTGACAGACTAATTAAAGTTTTTTTATAATGAGACTTAAGAATACAAAGTTACCGGAAAAAACTGTTGGAAGACTCAGTGAATACCGGCGTACGCTTTTGAATTGTCTTGCACAGGGAAAAACTCATATTTTTTCCCATGAACTTGCCCAATTGCATAATATTACTGCTGTTCAGGTAAGGCGAGATATCATGTTCATCGGATACAGCAGCATGCAAAGAAAAGGTTATGATGTTAATGAACTCGTGAATGTTATTGGCAGAATCATCGACTCTGAAGAACCTCTGAATGTTGCCATCATTGGTATTGGTAACCTGGGGCGGGCAATTACTCATTACTTTATGGGCAAGAGGTCAAAGCTGAATATAGTAGCAGCTTTCGATATTGATCCGGCCAAGATAGACAGGGTTGTTTCAGGAGTGAAATGTTACTCTGTCCAGTCTTTCCCTGAAGTTGCCAAAGAACTTGATATTAGTATAGCGCTTTTGACTGTTCCTGCCGATACCGCAGTAGAAACCTCAGAACAATTGATTATGGGCGGCATCAAGGGTATTCTGAACTTTACAACCGTGCCACTGAATGTGCCTTCCAGTGTTTATCTGGAAGAATATGATATGATTACTTCTCTTGAGAAAGTCGCTTATTTTGTAAAGAAACAATCTGGGATGTAAGCTTATAATTAGTGTCTGTCAATAAAGTTGGGTGTCTGTTCCGATAGCTATCGGAACAAACACCCGACTCTATTGACGGTTCGGTTCTGAAACAGACTCCTGACTTTATTGACGGGCACTAATTATGCTAAAACCTTTTCTATTTCGGATGTATCTCTTATTTTTGCATTTTTCTTTTTAATTGTGAAGATCCATTATTCATTTGATAGCTTGAAAGGCATTAAAAATCCGGTTGTAACAACCGGAACTTTCGATGGGGTGCATGTAGGTCACCAGGTGATCATCAGAAGGCTTAATAAGCTGGCTGAAGATCATAAGGGTGAATCTGTGCTGATTACATTTCATCCTCATCCAAGACGTGTTTTGTATCCCGAAGGCAAAGGGAAAGATCTTTTATTGATTTGTTCCCAGGATGAGAAGAAAATGCTTCTCCGTGAAACCGGCCTTGATCATCTGGTAATCATAGAATTTACCCTTGAATTTGCAAAGATTAGCTCCAGGCAATTTATTGAAGAACTGTTAGTTGCAAAGTTAGGCGCCCGGGTTATCGTGGTGGGGTTCAATCATCATTTCGGACACAACAGGGAAGGAGATTTTGGTTATCTTTATAATTTAAGCCGAAACCATGGATTCGAAGTGGAAGAAATCCCGGAACAGGATATCCATAATGAAACTGTTAGTTCTACCAAGATCAGAAAAGCACTGCTTGAAGGGAATATTCAGCGTGCTAATGCTTATCTCGACCATTATTATATAATAAAAGGCACGCCGGCCCTGCATCCGGAGCGTTCCGTGCAGTTAGGCCAGGCGGTTTATAGTGTCAGATTACCTGAGGATGTTAAACTCATTCCTTCCGATGGCGTTTATGCTGTAAATGTTTGGGATGGGGAGAATACTGAAAAAGGCTTAATGAGTATAAATCGATGGGCATTAGAAAAAAATGTTATCAGTCCTGCAACCGAAATCGAATTTTCCATATTAAATAAAGATCTGCAGACTGATACTGGCGATCTTATCTTTTACTTTCACAAAAAAATAAGGAAGGGCAGTGGTCCGGAAAGTGATGACAAAATTAAACAGCTTTTTGAAAAGGATTTAAAATCCATCAAGGAACTTATTTATTGATCATAATGCTATTCCCTGTAAACTAGTTCAAAAATCTCTTTTCGAATCTGGATATTATTATTTTTACTTGTTTTATATTTTCTCAGGATCTCAACCGGAGGGCCTTCTAGAACCTGGATATTATGTCCGAGGGCCAGTGCCTCATCTACATCATGGGTAACAAAAACGACAGTGCGCTGGTCTGTTTCCCACAGTTTCCGGAATCGATCCATCAGATTGTTTTTTAGTTTCAGGTCAAGAGCCTTGAAAGGTTCATCCATTAGGATAACTTCAGAAGGGAAGCTGAAAGCCCTCGCAAGTGAAAGTCTTTGCTTCATTCCTCCACTCAGTTTGGCCGGATAAAAATGCCGGAATTTTTCCAGCTCTACGAGTCTTAGATATTCCATCGCTTTCGTATAAAGTTCTTTCTCATGCACTGTGTCTCTAAGACTAAAGACAAGATTTCCTTCAGCCGTTCTCCATGGCAAAAGCCTTGGTTCCTGAAACACATAAGATAAACGTTTACCTTCAAAATCGTTATTCAGTATAATGTCCGGATCTAAAGCGCCACTTATAATGTTCAAAAGAGTGGTTTTACCACAACCCGATGGCCCCAGAATGCAATTGATTTTTCCTTTTTCAAATGAAATAGTTAAATCATGGAAAACGATAAGTTCACCAAAGGATTTACTGAGTTTTCCTATTTTTAATCCTGTTTCCATACCACTAATTTTTTCTCAATTCTTCTTATCAGGATCTCAAAAAGATATGAAATAATAACGGCAATCAACGTCCATGCGATCAGTTCACTCACAAGAAGATAGGATTGTGATTCCTGCATCCGGGTACCGATCCCTCGTAAAGGCTGACTTAACACCTCTCCGATAATGATCGCTCTCCATCCAAATCCCAGTGCATTTGATATTCCTCCGGTTAGGAAAGGGACTATGGAAGGAAGATAGATGTCTTTTATTATGTATTTTTGCCTTACCTCATAAACCTTGCTCATTTCAATAAGATCCCTATCTACATTTCTTATTCCCTCAATGATATTGATACAGATAACAGGAAACATAGTCAATAGTGCAATAAAAACCGGAACAGTTTCATTACCAAGCCATATGATGGCAAGCAGAATTACCGAAACTACCGGAGTGGAACGAATGGTTACAAGCAATGGATTTATAAAAATGAAAAAGTTCCGGTTCATTCCGGCTGGAATACCTATGATCAATGCCAGAAACAGGGAAATGACAAAACCCGTCAATCCTCTTACTATAGTTTTTCCTATATCGGGCCAGAAGCCCGGATCTGAGAGTATGTTGAGGGTACTTATAATTGTCTTTCCGGGTGAAGGTACAATCTGTTCGGATGCAGCAAGAACAGAGGCAAGCTTCCAGATGAGGACAATAAGCAGTATTCCTGCCAGACTAATCAGATTTTTTTGTGAAATAAAATTCTTCATCAGGTAATTTTCCGCCCAGTATCAGGGGATTAAAGTTATAAAAGACTTTGAAATATTCATGTATTCCTTTCATTTCTTCTCCTGCATAGCTGAAATATAGATTGCTCCTGGGAATTGCTTTTTTAGCTACTGTGGTATCAGGAAGGATATTATGCTTAACAATAAGTTTAGCAGCATCGCCGGGATGAGAGTTGGTTTTTTGTATGGATTCAGATAACTTCTGCAGATATTCATTCACCAGATCCGGATGTTTCTGTGCAAATGTTTTATGCACCAAGAGAGCTGTCTGGGCAAAGGGCACATCCGGTCCAAAAAGTTTAATCCATTCGCTGTTAAAGTTAATAAGAGGCCTGACAGAAGGGTTTTGTGAGCTCACCAGACTCACGAGAGGTTCGGAAATGACCCCAAGTTCAGAAACACCGGCAGAAATTGCATTGGCCAGTTCGATATGCCCGGGAAAGGAATAATCCAGTTGCATATCCTGATCAGGATCAAGACCGTTTTGCCGGGCCAGGAAACGGAACATAATATCAGGGGTCATTCCCCGGCCCATAAGGCTGATTTTCTTGCCCTTCAGGTCTTCCCAATCCTTTATGGCCGAATCGCTTCCGAAAAGATAGAGGGTTCCCCAAACAGGAATGCCTGCGAGTATATATTTCCCGGTCTTATTGTATAAAAGAACTCCCATGGTTGAGGGAAGAATTGCAAAATCAACTTTCTCTTCCAACATCATGGATTGTATTTGTCGCGGTTCACTCTTAATGAGAAATTCAGTTGGAAAGCCTGCTATCGTATCCTTCGAATCAATCATGTAGATCATAGCCATTGAGGAAGGGCCTTTCAGGGTGGCGGTAATGATCTTTTCTTCCCTGGGTTCTGGTCTGCAGGCGGTAAAAAGAAGCAGGAGAATAAAAAGTATATTTTTTGTAATGATTCTGATCCTCATTTTAATTCTTTTTTCAGCGTTTCAAGAATAATAACCAAGCCGGTTTTGAACCTTTCCAATATGTAATTTATTGTTTCATAAAAGTAATATTTTTTTGGGTTTGATACACTGCACAATAAACAGAGGAGTGCTTTAAATTTCTAAGTAACCCAATCTTAAGAAGACTTTTTAAACGGCTTTTTTCGCGAACATTAGCTTCGCTGAGCTCACCTCCAATTGGCGGTTCGGCAATGATCCAGATATACGACTTTATTGACAGACCCTTTTTTAGTAAAGATGAGTTTAATTTGATTTTAGCAAAAAAAAATATGTTTTAAAAAACTTGCGGTATTCAGAAAAAGGTGTATAATAGGGGCGAACCAATTTATAATATTATGACAGAAATTGAAGTTTTTGATGAAAACAAGTTACCTGATGAAAAGGTAAAGGACGAAATCGTCGATTTTCTTTTTAATCATCTTGAACAATATGGTGATCCTAAAAAAGACATCCGTAAATGTCTGGATTATGCACTTAAGACAATCGATTCATTTGGCGGATATGCCTTAACCTCACGTATTGATGGCGAAATGGTCGGTGCAGTTATTGTAAATAACACCGGTATGGGTGATTATATTCCTGATCATATACTGGTATATATTGCCACACATCACGATCACCGGGGCAAAGGAATTGGGAAGGAATTAATGGAAAAAACACTTGAACTGGCGGATAATGATGTAAAGCTGCATGTTGAGCATGACAATCCTGCACGCTTTCTTTATGAAAAATACGGTTTCACCAGTAAATATCTCGAAATGAGATACAAAAACGACTAATTAATGGCATATATTACGCTTGATGCTAATAAGCTAAGGGATAATTATAATTATCTGAATAATCTCTTTAAACAGAATAATATTCAGTGGTCTATTGTTTCTAAATTATTATGCGGAAATTCTGATTACCTGAAAGTCCTTCTGTCTTATGATCCGGGTCAGCTTTGTGATTCAAGGGTTTCTAACCTTAAGATGATCAAAAAGCTGAGCCCCGGCATTGAGACTGCCTACATAAAACCCCCTCCCAGAAGATCGATTAAAAGTATTGTTAAATATGCTGACATCAGTTATAATACTGAATTTCAGACGATAAAGCTTTTGTCTGAGGAGGCGGGAAGACAAAATAAACTACATAAGATCGTAATCATGATCGAAATGGGAGAATTGCGTGAAGGAGTAATGCGCGAAGATTTTATGGAGTTTTTTGAGAAGGTTTTTGAATTGCCAAATATTGAGGTAATTGGCATAGGAACCAATCTTACCTGTATGTATGGGGTGCTTCCCAATAGTGATAAACTCATACAGCTTAGTCTTTATGAACAACTTATAGAAGCTAAGTTTAAAAGAAGCATACCTTTTGTCTCAGGAGGCTCATCAGTCACTATTCCTCTCATTCACCAGGGTATTCTTCCTGATGGCATCAATCATTTCAGAGTAGGAGAAACACTTTTTCTTGGGACCAACGTCTACGACGGAAGTCCTTACGAAAATATGCATAATGACGTTTTTAAACTCTATGCTGAGATAATTGAGCTAACAGAAAAGCCCATGGTTCCCGATGGAGATCTCGGACCTAATCTGGAAGGGGAATCTGTCGAATTTGATGAAGAAAACCGTGGCAAAACATCTTTTCGGGCTATTCTTGACATGGGATTGCTCGATATTGATGATGAGCACCTCGAGCTAACGGATAGAAGTATCAGTCTCGTAGGTGCCAGCTCAGATATGATAGTTGCTGATCTGGGTGAAAATGAAAATAACTATAAGGTCGGCGACTTGCTTGAGTTTACTCTTGATTATATGGGAACCCTCAGAGCACTGAGTTCAAATTATATTGATAAAAGAGTCACTTAAAACCAGAAGAAGAGGGCAGGATAGTGCGATCTATTCCTGTCTTCTTTTTTTTGGTGGTTGGTTTGGCCATTCCAATGGAAGACAGGGCAGGAGAGGGGCTGCAATGGATTTATTTTTTCATGCCAATTCCTTCATTGCCGGAATCAAGGACATATTTCCACAAACCGTCATCATCTTTTTTCCAGATCGTAACATAGGTGCCGTTGGCCGATGAATCTGCAGAGGATAATTGCCATATTCCGTAGGTGTATCCCAGATCCTCACTTTTTGAAACAATCGCATCAAGAGGCATCCAGCTAAGTTTATAATTTTCATCTTCCTCAAGAGATGAATAGTGATAGTAAATAGAAATGGAACCTTTAATTGGCATACGATCAGGCTTTAGAAGAACGGCGGCAGAATCAGCGAATTCAACAAAGGCCTTTCCTATTCCGTGTTTTTGTGAATATTCTGAAAATTCCATATCCCTGCTGATCAGCTCCTCTGAGGATTTTTCCCGATCACTTTCCGTATAGTCACAGCTTTGCATCAATAAGAGAATAATTATTGAAAATGTGAATTGTTTTTTCATAGCAAATGATTATATTATACTAATATGCGTTCAATACTTTCCGGCAACCTGGAAAGTAACTCATAATTCATGCTATTGTTCATTTCAAGGAAAGAGGCGACAGATATTTCGTTATCTCCCTGTGAGCCCAGTAAAACTACTTCCTCTCCAATTTCCAGATCAGGTATATGGCTTGTGTTGACCAGAACCATGTTCATATTTACTGAGCCTATTACATCAGCTCTGGATCCTCTGATCAATACGTGACCATTATTGCTTAGTTGCCGGCTATAGCCATCTGAGTATCCAACCGGGATCGTGGCAATCTGCATGTCCTGATCGGCCTGGAAGCTGTACCCATATCCGATAAATTCTCCTTCCGGCACTCTTTTTACCGACATGACTTTGGTTTTCCATCTGATCGCTCTCCTGAGTGGATCTTTTCTTTCTCTGTTCCCTTGTAGAAAATGCATATATGTTTCCCTTGTTGGCCAGTAGCCATAGGAAATTATACCTGCCCTTATCATATCCATCCGGCTCCTGGGATAAGTAACTGATGCAGCCGAGCTGGCTGTATGTTTTATGTCTGCTTCAATTTCATTCCTGTTCAGATACTTTACTCTTTTGTCAAAAAGTTTTAATTGGTTTTGTACCCGGTGGTAATTTGCAATACTCTCGGCACCGGCAAGATGAGTGGTAAATCCTCTTATGTGTAAGAATTTCCTGTTATCTTTAATGATCATTATCGCCTCTTTAAGTTCCTCTTTGGTCATACCCGTTCTGTACATACCCGTTTCGATCTCCAGATGAATATGAGCCATTTTACCCGTTTTTTCTGTTTTTCTTACAACCCTCTTTAGGTAGGTGGGCTCAAAAACATAGAACTCAATCTCATTTTCAATTACCCATTCCAGATCCTCACTTGCAATATATCCCATAATCATCAGTGAACTCCCGTGCTTTTTTATTTTCAACACCCGGCTGGCTTCCTTTGAACTGAAAACGGAAAAATGATCGATTCCTGCTTCTTCATAAACCGGTAATACCTGTTCTATACCATGCCCGTATGCATTGCCTTTTAATATGGTTGATATTCTTACCTTATCTCCGTAATAAGTTTTGAGGAAGCTGATATTATTTTTTAGTGCTTCTGTATTTATTTCAATTATGGATGTACTCATCAGTAAATTTTGAGAAAAATATTAACGGATTTAATTTTTATTTTCAAGCTGGAGATAAACATTGTGAAATATTTTAATACCGGATATCAGTATCTCATCCGGAAAGTCATAATCAGGATTATGCAGGGCGGGAATGTTTCTGCCGGCACCCAGTCCAAAAAATGCTCCCTTGCTGTGCTTGAGATAATGTCCGAAATCTTCAGACCAGCGGAATGGCTTCTCAATGTTAATTGTATTTAAACCGGATTTCTCAGCAGCATTTAAAACCAGCTTATAGCCTTCCGGGTGATTAACGGTGGAAGGAAACTTCTCTGTGAAACCTATATTATGGATGAGTTTTTCCTCTTTACATATTTTTTCTGTTTCATTCGTTATCATTTGTATCAAAGAATCGAGGTCGTCTTCCTCGGCAGCACGCAGTGTAACCATAAAATCTGCTTCTCCCGGAGAAGTTCCGAATGCAACTTCTCCCAGCCTTAGGTGAATGATGGTGGCAAGGCAGAAATTATCGAATTCATGGAAAGGGATTTCCTTTTGAATAAAACCAATCAGTTTTGAAATAGCCAGGGCAGGACTGATCCCGTCCTCAGGTTGTCCTGCATGTGATGATCGCCCCTTCAATCTGATTTTCATGCCTACGGAAGAGGAAGCGAAAATTTCATTTTTTAAAATTATATGTCCTGAAGGGAATCCTGGCAGGTTATGCAGTCCGAATACGTAGTCCGGTTTTAGTTTTTTAAACCATTCATTTTGAATGAGTTTTTCGGCGCCCTGCCCGGTTTCTTCTTCCGATTGGAATAATAGAATGATCTTCGATTTTTGAGGGGGATGATCACTCAGTAAATTTGCAAATCCGGCCAGTATAGACATATGACCGTCATGCCCGCATTTATGCCCTATCCCTTCATTGACCGAAGCATATGGCTTATCTATTTCATCAGGGATGGGGAGGGCATCGGTATCGGCCCGGAAAATAACGGTAATTTGAGGATCTTTCCCCGTGAACTCCCAGGCAATACTGTTACCCCCTATATCCTTATAAAATACGGAAGGATGCAATTTTGAAAAATAATCTTTCAATATGTCAAGTGTTTTGTCTTCTTCTCCCGATAATTCAGGAAAACTATGCAACTTCTTTCGCAGCTCTGTTACTGATGTTTTGACTGTTTCGTATATTTTTGGATCAGGCATTCTCTTTTTCTCGATATAATTAATGATTGTTCAGTTTTCTGAACCGGGCGATAAATATATAAAAAGCTGAATACAATATCCTATTCAGTGAACCCCATTCCTGAATTATTTTTCATTCTTTTTTCCGATTGTAATGAGATTGCCATAAAAGTGTTTTTAGTCCCCAGCAAATAGCTTGCGATAACAAAAAATAACTGGAGAATTGGTGCCTTTAACTAAAGGGTTACATGTAAGAAAGCATCTTTCAGAGCAAAAATGCAATTCTTAGGCATTCACTTTCAATTTGTAAGAATTCCCGACACTATATAGAGAAGCCAGGATCTTTCACCTTAATCCACTTCAGCGAAAACAACATCAGGATACTTACAGCAAAATGCCAGACAGGCAGGGCTGCCCCCATTCCTGTAAAAGACATATCTCCGAGTAGTTCAGGAAAAGAGTAGATGCTGAAAACAATGATGACCAGGGAAAATAGTATGCCTGCCACTGAAATGATTTTACCCGGACGGGGTTGCCGGAAAAATGCGATGGAAAGGGATAAAATACTCGCAGCTATCAATATATCCCATATGAATGCGATACCAATGTGAAGTCTGCTTGTAATACCGTATACGAAACTCTGGTCTCCCTGAACGAGGATGCCTTCGAGTGGTGCGGAGACCGCAACAAAAACGCTTGATTTCAGAAGGTAAGTAAATGCAGCAAGTATTCCTGTAATGGCTCCTACCCGCAGACATACAGAATCTCTGTGAATTTTGTTAAAAATGAAGATGCTGTATGTAGTAAATCCGATTGAAAACCCAAAAGCAAGATTCAGCATCAGGTTGAATTTAAAGGCTAGCTGGAAATAAAAAATAACTGGATAAATTATGGTTGCGGCAATACCAGTCAATGCTCCTGTCAGGATAAATCTTTTTTGAATAGTAGTGGTTTCCATTTTTGATGATTTGAATTTTTTCGTGATCAAAAGATAAACAAAAAGGAAGTATGGCGCTATAGCCGGAATCTTTCAATAAAATTTAAGCAAGGGCTAATCTTCCAGAATTGTATCGTAAACTTTTACATATTCCCATATGTGCTGGAATTGATCAATGAATTCAAGATGAATTTCATGCTCCTGATATTCATCCTGAGCTTCTGCATTCTGGAAGTGCACAATAAGCGCATAGTCGTAGGAATTGTCAACCACTTCCCTGGGGGTTCCGGCTGGTTTTCCATAATAAAATTTTTCTATGGAGGGAACGCTGCCCAATATTTCAAGGCCTGTTTCAAATGCAATTTTTTCGGCTTCGGATACAGATTCATTTAGCCAGAAGAAAACCGTATGAATAAATGTTACCTCATTTTCATTTTCTTTTTCGGCTGAACCGGATTGATTACATGAAAAAATGAAGGTTGTAAGAATCAGCAAGCTCAATAAAAAACTTTTTTTCATTGGATGGTGTTTTAGTTATTACTTATGTCTTTTTTGTTTTTTCTCGAAATATTGGAGGCTTATAATTTTTATGTCCCGTACCATCGAAAAAAGAGTAAGCAAGCAGAGTATGACCAGTAAAAATTTGGCATATCCGTTTAAATTTGATGCAAAGATCAGGATGATGAGGTAAATGGATATGAATCCGTTCATAGAGGCTTCGAAAAACCTGAAGATATTGAAAGCAGGCAGAAATCCTCCTATTTCGCGTATGCCATTTCTGACGGCGGAGTAGGAATATGCAAGGAAGAAAAGCATTACAAAAAGCCACTGAATGGATTCTTCCGACTGAGTTCCGCCAAGGCTGAAAAATTCATAAGCAGGATAAATAAAAAAAAGAATTCCCAGGAATATCCGGATAAGACCAAATGTTTTTTTTTGTTGAATCATTAACTGTCAGCTTTTATTGACAAATATAAGAATTATGTTTTTCTGACCTAATCAGTGGTCTTAATGATCGAATGCTTAACGATTGCGAAAAAGGTCAGGAAGTAGAGGTAAGTATTTCAGAAAAACCTGAAAATACATGTGTAATAAAAGAACTTCACGAACACCTGAATAAGAATTAGGAAGTAATATTCTGGAAATCATTATTTATATCATTATCCTGTATTTCCCATAGCATTTGCAATAGCATTTATGCTTTTAAGGAGCTTAACGAGCAGTTCCTCATCTTTTTTTTCGGAAATTTTGTTTTTTCGCCAGGTTTTTAAAAGCTTGATCTGACTGTCGTGGAGATAATTAAGCGCCTCAGCTCTCAGGATGGTGGAATAGTAGTGACTTTTTCTTCTCTCCTTAAAGGGCCTTTCAATCACTTTAGCCATCATTTCTCTTGTGTTCTTCAATTCCTTATTTATTTTATCCAGGATTTTTACACGTATTTTTTCAGATTCAACAAGCGAGGCATATTTTTCCATGATCTTTTCATCTGTCGCATTAAGGCTTGTGTCGATATTGGTGAAAATATAGCGGATAAGATCATCTGACTTCATCAGATCCTTAAGTTTTTTGAATTTCTCCGGATGGTCCTGTTCAAGCTTTATTAATGTAGAGCCTACGCCATACCAGCTGGTGAGGTTAAAGCGGGACTGACTCCAGCTAAATACCCAGGGAATCGCTCTGAGGTCAGAAATGTTTTTTTTCCCTGTTCTTCTTGAAGGTCTGGATCCAATTTTACTCGATTCAATGGCATCAATGGGAGTTGCTTCCCTGAAAAAAGTAATAAAGTCATCATCCTCAGTTAGTTCTTTGTAATGCCCAAGACTCTCTTCCGACATGATCTCCAGAATTTCAGAAGTTACCGAATCGTCAAATGTTTGTTTTTTTTGAAGAATACTCAAACTGACTGCTCCGCTTATCAAAAGTTCCAGGTTATACGCAGCATTGGTACGGTTGGCATATTTCCTCTCAATGGATTCTCCTTGCTCAGTTACTTTGATATTCCCACCGATTGACCCCGGGGGCAGGCTGCGCAGAAACCAATGTGTAGGCCCTGATCCTCTGCTTATCGTACCTCCTTTACCATGAAAAAATTTAATTCTCACACCATGTTTTTTGCCTGTTTCAAGAAGTTCTTTCTGTGCCCTGTAAAGTTGCCATGCACTTGCTATTATTCCACCATCTTTATTGCTGTCACTATAGCCCACCATTATTTCCTGGGTGGGTTCTTTAAGGTTATTTGCTTTTTGCTGCAATTTTAAAGAATTTTTTACCACAGGATGAGAGAAATAATTATCCATTATCTCTGCACTTCTCTTCAGGTCGTCAATGGTTTCGAACAAAGGAACAACCGGAAGTTTTATCACTATACCCTTTCTGTTATATTCAGTAAGTCCGGCCTCTCGGGCAAGAAGGAACACCATCAACAGATCAGAAACAGAGCGGGTCATACTGATGATCAGTGATCCCAGGGAATAATGACTGTATTTGGAAATTTGTTTTTCCAGTACTAAAAAAGAATCAATTACTTTCCGGCCTTCTCCCTGAAGATCTTTTTCGTCTCTTGCAAAAGGGCGGTTTGTTTGCAATTCTTTCCTCAGAAAGACCAATCGTTTTTCTTCATCCCAGTTTTCATAATCATAATCATCAGCACCTGTGGAATAGATCAACTGACTAAGTGCTTTTTCGAAAAAGCTGCTGTTTTGTCTTACATCGAGACGGGCGAGATGAAATCCAAAACTCCGGACTATACGAATAACATTCCGGATATCATTATCAGCAATACTGGATGATCCGACATCCCTGATATTTTCAGCCAGATCGTTCAGGTCAGCCGCGAGTTGCAGAGAATTGGTATAACTCCCTTTTTTTGTCTTCAGTCTCAATTCAGCATCGTCATCTTCTTCCTGTTCTTCGGCGGGGAGACGGGCTATTAGTAAATGTACATATTGTCTGAATAATTCTTTATTATACTTTTCTGCGATTACCTGGCTGTAGTTGCCAAGACGAGTGCTTATTTCCTGAATTTTTTTCTGAAATTTTTCCGGAGCATCATTATACTCAATATAAAAACTGAGTTTTTTAGCCAGGTCCTTCAACTGTGATCTGATGAGGGAGAGGGCATTCATCCTGAGTTGATTCAATGCATATTTCGTGATCTCTGCAGTAACAAGAGGATGCCCATCCCGATCCCCCCCAACCCAGTTTCCGAAATTTAATTTTGGAAAAAGATCCGGATTTTTAAGGTAATCTCCATCAAAACCAGCTCCTTCCCAGGCCTGGATAAATTTTTTATCAAGCACAGGAAGTGAATTTGGGAATACATTCACAAGGTAATGGATGGCATTGGCGAGTTCTGATTTCACATCCGGTTTTTCCAGGAAAATATCATCAATTAGCCATAATCGATGCAGGCTCTGTTTGATTTCGTTTCTGGTGTCTTCTCGCTCTCTTTTCGTATACATACTGTTTTCGAGCTGTACAAGAAGAAGATAAAGATTCCGGTATTCGGCAAGAACGACCGGGCGTTTAGCTTCAGTCGGATGGGCCGTAAGAACAGGTTGTACACTTACATCCGGAATTTCCCTGATGATTTCTTCCTGGCTTATGCCAGCTTCCTTTAGTATCTTAAAATTATTACTCCATAAGCCGTTAATAGACTCTATTCCTTCTCTTTCCTCTTTTTTCCGTCTGTTCTGAACGGCTCCGTTGACCTCTACCAGGTTTAACAATTGGAAAATCAATGCGTACAGATGCAGGATCTTTTTTGAAGGTACCTCAGAAGATGTTTTTGTTTGTTTATTGATCCATGGAATATATTCAATCATATGATCTTCACCACTTTCCTTCAGAACTTCGACAAGGCAATTGAGCAGAAACTCGAGGTCATGGTAAGGCTTTCCTAGTTTTTTCTTTACAGTGTCAAAGTTTTGCATAAATACTATTTTGTTTAATTAACATACAAATAGCAAAAAAGTTAAAGAAATTTGATAATTCATATGCCGGATTTTTTGGTTCCGTCAATAGAGAGTCAGCAACGCAGAACCGAGTAATAACGAGCTCACGAATACCGCTGATGAGATCCCTCGACTATCGCCCGAAAGCTTTCGGGACGGGATCAGTTCGGCTAAATGATTTTGAAGGCCAAAATTATAGTCTCACTGAGATCCCTCGACTATCGCTCGGGATCAGTTCGGCTAAATGATTTTAAAAACCAAAATCATAGGCTCACTGACATTATGGACAGACACCCTCAATAGAGTCGAGAGTCTGGATCATAACCGAACCACCAATTGGAGGTGAGCTCAGCTAAGCGAAGCTAATATTCGAGGTCAGGGTGTAAACTCCTCAAATAAAAAATTATCAAAAATCACTTCTGATTTATTAAGGTGAAGGTTTTATTACGATATTTGTTTCCATAAAGGAGTCTATTTTAAAAAGCGATTGTTACAACATTAATAAGACACGGAAACAATGAAATTCTATTATACATCGATAATTCTGGCATTGATATTTATGCTTCCCGCTCTTGCTCAGAATGAACAGGACAGTATTCCTTCAGATTCTCTTTATGACAGCAGGTATGACTTTCTTCTAACGCAAATTGAAGATACTGATATCGGATTCCTTTGGTCTGGTGAAATTTCCCAGTCAAACCGCATCGGATATATAGGAGAAGAATTCCAAAGGCTCAGGATCCGGTTTCTTTCCGTAATTAAAAATTTTGATAATCCTTATGAGTATTTTTTCTACGGAAAAACCCGTGTGGAGGAAAATTTATGTGAATTCCAGGGATCGTTACAAATAACTGAGGCAGGTTTTGTAAAGGATGCGAGATATCCTAAGCTGACCAGGGCCTATATAGCTGGTGATTATGTGCTTTTCGAAGATCAGGCATGTCTTCATTCAGGGGTCTTCCGGGGAAATTTTATAACAGGCATCTATCTTGATGAGAACGGAGATATTTATTATGATGATCTTGAGAGAGACGAAAATGATTTCTCCAATAACGAATTTTTCGGGGAATGGGAATCTTATTATCCCTACGAATTGAAGCCGGCCAACTGGGGTGATTTCAGAATCCCGAATTCCACAGGACTGGATGTTGGGATAGAGGAATTTAAGCCTTCTTTCAAATATCTTGATAATGGCTGGGCCAGGTATTTGAAGGAAATGGAGAGTGGGGAGGAAGGGGAACGGGAAGAAGAGAAATGGTGGAAATAGCGCCGAAAAATTTGTATTTTGGACTATTGAGGCTGACTAAAAAGTATTTTTTAGTCATCCATGTTTTTTAAGCATTGAATAGTTATTACCAAAGATGATATATATCATTTTTCTCCCACGATAATTATCCTTATATTTGTTATTCAAATAACAATAAATCTAAGAAACCGGTTATTTTCCGTTTTCAAGGATTCCAAAATTTAATCTTATCCGGAGGAACATCTAATGGAAAAGAGAATCGGAAGTGCTTTAATAATGGTTGAGGAAAATCATCAGATACCTAAACTCAACCTGATCCTGTCAAAACATAACAGACTTATTATAGGCAGACAGGGAATTCCTTTGCGTGATCGCGATATTTCGATTATTTCTATTGTCCTGGAGGGAACCACGGATGAGATTGGCGCTCTGACCGGCCAGATCGGCAGGTTAAAGGGCGTTCAGGTCAAGTCAATCTTAACAAAACCACAGGATAATAATCATGAAAAGAATTAATTTACTTTTAGTTTTTCTCCTTTTGGTTACCTGCCTTAAGGCGCAGTTGAGCGGGAGAATATCAGACCCACAAACTTCCAAAGCTCTCCAGGGAGCTCACATAGTTCTTTATAACAGCTCCGGCTCTGTCATTTCGCAGGAAATCACGGGTAAATCGGGTAATTTTTCCCTTAAAGAGGAAGTGAAAGAAGGTATGACATTGGTGGTAACCTATATAGGTTATGAGTCAATTGAAATAGACCTTAACCCGGGAAATAACTACACCGGGCTGGAAATTCAACCACAGCCTGCCCCCGTACCTGTGGGTGAGGTAATCATCAGCAGCCTGCGTCAGGAAAAATTCCTTAAGGATATTGCTATGCCGGTTTCTCTTATCAACACGGATGATATTAATAAATCTGACGGTATTACACCCTCGGAATTTTTGAGGAATGAGCCCGGATTATTCCTTGCAAGAGATGGCATTTGGGCAACTAGTTTAAACATAAGAGGTCTGTCCGAACAGAGGATTATCACTCTTGTAGATGGTAACCGGCTGGAAACGGCGACGGATATTGCAGCGGGAATGGCCATGATTGATGTTAATGATATTGAAAGAATTGAAGTGATAAAAGGCGCTGCTTCTTCACTTTATGGAACAGGTGCTCTGGGTGGAGTTGTGAACATTATTACCCGTGACGGATATTTTAATGATGAATTCTATGCCGATGGTGCTGCAGGCTTTTCCTATCATACAGTAAATTCAATGCATTCCGAGCATGCGACTGTTTCTTCCGGCAATAATAACTGGTATATACGATTATCAGGAACTCTAAGGGATGCCGAAAATACCAGAACACCCCCTGGAGAACTTGAGAATTCTCAGTTCAGCGATAATAATATTTCACTTAAAGCTGGAATAAGACCAATGGATAATCATGAACTCAAATTAAATTTGCAACGATACAGTGCCAGTGATGCTGGTATTCCGGGGGGGAAGTCTTTTCCGGGACCGGCAAGCGCCACATACACGAAAGTAAAAAGAGATCTCATGAGTGCCCGGTATACCATTAAAGGAAAAGGGGAGGTATTCAGAGATCTGAGCATTAAATATTACAGGCAGTATATTTTAAGGGATGTGGAACTCATACCCAATCCAAATGTAACCATTACTCCCAGCGGATATCATACAACTAACGGAATCTCATTTCATAGTAACCTGATTCCTTTCACCGGGCATAATCTTATAGCCGGTATTGATGTATGGCAAAGAAACCTGATGACTGAACGCTTTAAAGATATAAATCAGCCGGTAACTGACGAGGAGGGTAATATTATAGCAACCAACCACATTTTCAGGGCTGAAACCCCTATTCCTGAAACGGATTTTACGAGTGGCGGTCTCTTCTTTAACGATGAATTTTCATTGTGGCAGGAAAGACTGAAGATCAATCTCGGTGGACGTTTCGACCTTATTAATGTAAGGAACAAGGAAGCGGTAGATCCGGAATATATTATCATGAACGATGTAAGGATTAATAATCCTCCTAATCAGAGGATAACTTTTAAAGCCCGGGATGTCTACAATCAAAGCTGGAGCGCTGACCTTGGGCTGGTGTATGCTATTACACCCGAATTTGATCTTACTGGCTCATTTTCAAGAGCTTTCCGTTCGCCTTCCATCGAGGAAAGATATAAGTATATTGATCTGGGTTCTACAGTGAATATTGGAGATCCTGATCTGAAGCCGGAAGATGGTTATTTTTCAGATCTCGGGCTGAAGATATGGAAAGACAGGTTTCATTTTTCAGTAAATGGATTTATCAATTCCATGTCGAATCTGATCGTTGCGGAACCAGGAGAGATAGAATACTCATATGCAAATGACCCGGAACGTATAGATACCATTCCCGCTCTGATAAATGCCAATGTTGATCAGGCATTGCTATATGGTTATGATATGAGTTTTAGTTATAACATTTACAGCCGTCTGGTGTTATTTGGCTCGTCTGCATTTGTAAGGGGTGTTGATGTAAACAATGACACCGATCTTCCCCTTATCCCGCCTCTGAACGGAAGAATTGGCTTAAGATACAAGACACAGAAAGCCTACGGAGTTGAGTTTGTTGGTAATCTCATAGCCGATCAGGATAAAATTGCTGAAGGAGAAACTCCTACAAAGGGATATTCCACCTATGATCTTCGGATCTTTACGCCGGCAATTGACTTCGGATTCGGGAACATTAAATTATTCGGAGGAATAGCGAATATAACTGACCGTGCGTATATTAATCATCTGTCGACTAACCGGGGATTGATTAAATATGAACCGGGCAGGAATTTTTATCTGAGATTGAGGATGGAATTTTAATTCTGTTATAATGAACGATAAAAAAACGTTTTATTATTCTTCCAAACCCCGACAAGCATAGGCGTCAACTTAAGATCACCATATGTCCTGCAAAAATATTTGAATCACAGAGTACACAGAGTTATTATCACAGGCCCACACCTCGGCAGGCGGGCCTGTGATAATAACTCTGTGTACTCTGTGATTCAAAAACTCTTTGTGATTCAAAACACATGCATATTCAAATCAAAGTACAAACCGGCGGATTCCATTTTTAAGCAATCCAACATTAAAATTAATCAACAATCCCACTTTCTTATCGGCGAGTTTTAGATATGTCAGGACTGAGATCCCTCGGCTAATGCCCGGGGTCAGTTCGACTAGATGATTTTGAAATACAAAATCATAGTCTCATTGAGATCCCTCGTTAATACTCGGGATCAATTCGACTAAATGATTTTGAAATACAAAATCATAGTCTCATTGACATTATGGACAGACACTATGCTCTTATGGCATCCAGAAGGTCTTCCTTAATATCATCCAGATGTTCAAGTCCCACCGAGAGTCTTATTGCATCAGGTTCCACTCCGCTTGCCAGTCGTTGTGTTTCCGGCAACTGCTCATGAGTTGTGCTCCAGGGATGAATGATCAGTGTCCGGGCATCGCCTACATTTGCCAGGTGTGAAATAAGCTTAACATTATTCACAAGTTTTTCTGCCGTTTCTTTTCCCCCCTTGACATTGAAGGTAAGCACCCCTCCAAATCCGTTAGTGAGGTATTTTTTTGCTGCCTCATGATACGGATTGCCGGGTAATCCGGGATAATTAACATTTGTAACCCATTCCTGTTTCTGAAGCCATTTGGCCATTTCCAGAGTATTCTCTGCATGTTTCTGTACGCGGAGAGAGATAGTTTCAAGCCCCTGAAGAAGTAGAAAGGCATTAAAAGGACTGAGTGCATTTCCATAATCACGCAATCCCTCCACTCTTGCTCTTATGATAAAGGCAATATTACCAAAAGGACCTCCTTCTCCGAATACGTCCCAGAATATAAGCCCGTTATAACCTTCGGAGGGTTCCGTAAACTGGGGAAATTTTCCGTTAGCCCAGTTAAAGTTCCCTGCATCAACAATGACTCCGCCAATGCTGTTTCCGTGCCCTCCGATCCATTTTGTAGCCGATTCCACCACGATATTTGCTCCATGGTGAATGGGCTTGCACAAATATCCGGCTGCACCGAAAGTGTTGTCTACTACAAGAGGGATGTCATATTTTCTGGCAATAGAAGAAATGGCTTCGAAATCGGGTATGTTGAATTTGGGATTTCCAATGGTCTCCAGATAAATGGCTTTGGTCCTATCATCGATAAGTTTTTCAAATCCCTCCGGTTCATCTCCCTCAACAAAGCGGGCCTCAATCCCCAGTCGTTTAAACTGAACTTTAAATTGATTGTATGTTCCTCCATATAAATATGAGGTGCTTACAAAGTTATCACCATGCTCCAGGATATTGGTAAGCGCCAGGAACTGTGCCGATTGACCGCTGGCTGTAGCAAGAGCTGCTGCCCCGTCCTCAAGTGCGGCAATTCTTTTTTCGAAGACATCGGTAGTGGGGTTCATTATCCGGGTATAAATATTTCCGAATTCTTTTAAACCAAAAAGTTTTGCAGCGTGTTCCGTGTTATCGAAAGTATAGGAGGTTGTTTGATAGATCGGAACAGCTCTGGATTTGGTAACTGAATCAACATCATATCCTGCATGAAGTTGTAGAGTGTCGTAATGGTATTTTTTGCTCATTTGGGTATAATTTTTATAGATTATAGATAAATAGGGAAAAGGGATTGGGGAAATGGGATTAGGGATTAAAAAGGGGTTGATAAAGCAATTCTTCATGAATTGTGATGATTATTTCTCAATCTTTTGAAGTTACTTTGAACATGGGAATGTGCAGATTTTTTGAAACAGTATCATATCAACCGGAGGTGTTCTTTAAATGTTCCGTGTGAAATATTCTGGTTTTCTATCCCGCTCAACCACAGATTAATCCCTTTAGGGCATTATCATACACTGACAAATTTGTATATGATATCCACCGTTACATGAAAGACAAAATTTGAATCGGGTATTTTTCATAATAATAGATTTATATTCTCCGGTAAATGTTTTCCGGACAGGAATTGGCACCTTTTCCTAAGGAGGGAAGGTTGCCAGAGGGTCAATGAGCCTGTCTCTTACCTCTTCTTTATAAATCTTTCCTTTAACAGAAAGTGTAGATTTACAAAAGCAAAGAAATGAAGGAATATTTTTTAAAGCAAAGGTTGGGAAGTGAAATATTTGTTAAAAGAAAATGACTGAAATGATTGGTGTAGGTAATATCTCTCTTTCATGGCCGTTATATTTCTGATTTTACAGATTTGGGTACTCATAGTAAGGGTAATTTACTATTTCAAAGCTGTTAAAGTAGAATTGTAATGACTTTTTATATTTTCGCGTTGAAATAATATCCAATTCAAAATAACCATTATGCGTCGTATTAGCTTGTTATTATCAGGATTGATGCTCATATCCGGCATTTTTGCTCAGTCTGCAGAGGAAATGCCATTTACGAAAACGGATACCATCCCTTCAGAACCGATCCTTTTTACATCAGAATCAGCATACAGGTACATTTTGGACCTGTTGGAAATGGATGAATTATGGAATAAGGATAAGGATAGCATGAGACTGTCACTGGGAAGACTAATTGACCATTTCAATGAGCCAATTGATAGTGTGGAGAGCCGCCTTTTAGGATTTGATTATGATTCTGTCAGCTTTAAAAAGGTTGATATTGTGCAAAATGATACCATTCCTTTTCTGTGGCTAAATGATTCAACCCTGATCATTGATAGTCCAGAGTTGATTAAGAAGCCTTTTGTCAGAGAAAAAACTATAATTAACAAAATAGTTGATACTACATTTATCGTTGTTAAAGATAGCGTTTACTGGCCCGTTATACCGGCCGATACAGTGATAGTGGCTAATGATACATTATCCCGGAGAGAAGATTATGTGCCGGAAGAACAGGATACACTGAAGCAAAAAAGGAAAATTGTTCTGGTAGAACAGGATACCATCACGGAATTGTATATTGACACTGTTTTTCTTGAAAAGAACAACATCCGTATATATCGAATGGCAGATGGAAATATTATTCCTCCGATAATACCTCCCGGCAGCGGGAAATCTGTTCTGTTTCTTCCCGATTCTTCCGGTGTTATAATAACCGATACAATCCGGGCTCTTGTTGGCGAAAGAGATTCTCCGTTCAATATAGTTCCGGGTGAAAATTTACCTGACTCTCTCAGAATGGCTGTTAAGACTCTGATATCCCATACAGAGAAACGTGATTCAATCCTTGTTTTTTTTAATGATATATACGGACAAGAAACACCTTTCTGGTTAACTACATCTGAAGATGACCTTTACAGGTACTGGGTAAAAAATTATAATAATGATTCCATAACAGTTTGGATGGGGAATCCTTCCAAACATGTTATCACCATGACACTGGAAAAGGATGTTAATCTAAACAGGCTCACCAAGGAAGTAATAGATGATATTCCTATCAATATCTTCGAGCCTGAACTGTCCCTTGCGAAGGTGGAACCACTGGAGGAAATCCCCATCTACTGGAATTACTCCTTCGGAAGCTCTTTTATTTTGAATCAGACTTTTCTTTCCAACTGGTCGAAAGGTGGAGAAAATTCATTTTCGAGTTTGCTTGATATTGAGGGTACGGCTGAATATACGGATGAAGAGACAGAAACACAGTGGACAAACAGCGGGCGGTTAAAATATGGAACCATTATAACAGAAGAGCATGGATTGAGGACAAACACGGATATGCTTGAATTTAATTCAAAGTATAATAAAGTTATAAAGGAAAAGATCGATTTTAGTTCCGTTTTTTATATGAAATCCCAGGTTGCAAAGGGCTTTAATTATCCAAACGATTCTATTGTCGTATCCAAATTCCTGAATCCGGGAACATTTACTATTGGCGTGGGTTTGGAATATAAACCCTTCAAAAAAACCTCCCTGAACTTTTCACCTTTATCCTACAAAAACACTTTCGTGCTTGACACTGCCAATATTGACCAGACCATACATGGGGTTGAAGCTGATAAGCGCTCCAGGCAGGAAATGGGTGGACAGCTTGTGATCAAGAATAGATTAAATATAATTGAGGATCTAAGTATTTCGAATTCAGTCCGTTTATTCTCAGGATATATGAATAAACCTCAGAATATTGATGTTGACTGGGAGATAAATTTCGACAAAAGAATTAACTGGTATTTTAAGGTCCTTCTGAATCTTCACCTGATATATGATGATGATATTCTTTTTCCGGTGCTGGATGATGATGATCAGCCCGTTTTGCTTCCTGATGGAAATGCAAAGAAAGTTCCAAAGATGCAGTTTAAACAGTTTCTTGGCCTGACTTTTTCGTTCAGGTTCTGATATCATGCACATTAAATGTTCGAGATCAAGCCTGCCCGTCCAAGGATGGCCAGTGCAACGGCAGGCGGGCAACGCAGAACCGGGTGATAACGAGCTTCACAAACACACGCTGTCGCTGAAGCTCTCCGCGAGCGTAGAAGCTCTGCGCTCGCGGAAAGCTTCATGCGAACGCGGTCACGCCTGTCCGCGGTACTCCGGGAAATACCGCTGATGAGATCCCTCGGCTATCTCCCGAAAGCTTTCGGGACGGGATCAGTTCGGCTAAATGATTTTGAAAACCAAAGTCATAGTCTCACTGAGATCCCTCGGCTATCTCCCGAAAGCTTTCGGGACGGGATC
>CAYRTD010000058.1:0-22905 GCA_964426915.1 uncultured Bacteroidaceae bacterium
TGCCGCTGAAAATTAACCCTGAATGAGTATATCGGACATTATGGACAGACTCTAAGTAGTGTCTGTGCACTCATCCACAAGATACATAACAGACCGGTAATCAAAACCAGCCGTCTTCGAGAGTCCTATTTCACAGGTTCGGCTATTTGATACTCCCGTTTCACATTCTCCGATCTCATCCTTGAGTTTCCGTAAAGCCCATTCATTCAGTTCCGGAACAGAAAACCCCTTGTCTCCGGCAAATCCGCAACATCCAACCTGTTCAGGGAAAACAGGATCTTCAACACATGAACGGGCTACTTTATGGAACTTTTCTTCCAGATCCATTTTCACACTGCTGCAGGTGATATGAAATGCATACTTCCTGTCCGACTTTCTGAACTTCAGTTTTTCAAGCAAATGATCATGTATAAATTCCACCGGTTCGAAAAGCTGCAATTCCTCGCTCATTTTCTTTTTCATACGGTAAATGCAGGGGCTTGTATCGCACAGAACGGGATATTCCCCCCCATTACTGGCTTTCATTAATTCTTTTTCCAATTCTACCGTTTTCATGTCGGCAACATCTGCGAATCCTTTGCTTTCCCAGGGGGTTCCGCAGCAAAGATCCTTCATGTTTTCAGGGAAAACAACTTCATAACCAGCTTTCTCAAGGACCCTTACCGTTACATCAACAAGATTTTCCCTCTTTTTATCGATAAGCGAAGGACCCATTGTCTGGTTTATACAACTTGGAAAATAAACAACTTTCCCTGAACGTCCTTTCGCAGATGTCCTTTTAGCATGTTTCATTCCTGAAGGTCCGGGCATATACATATTCCAACGGGGAATCTTTTTAAAGGACAGATACCACATTCCCTTTGTTACAGACAGGAATAGCCTTGTACCAGCTATTTTATGAAAAAATCCCGCTGTTGCAAGTCCGCTTTTTACCACCCGGTGTACGGTGCTGAAATTTGTAGCGATGCTTTTTGCCAGAGAAGGAGTAAATTTCCGCGTTTCATTTCTCCGGTTTCTCATATTCTTTATCATCACACCCGTATCAATATCCAGAGGACAGGTAACCGAACAAAGGCTGTCACCTGCGCAGGTTTGATCTCCCTGGTATTCAAAATCCCGGACTATTTCCCGCACCCGAGGCTTATCGGTATTCTTTTCTGTCAGTAATTTCAACTCTCTCTGAACAACAATACGCTGTCGGGCGGAAAGTGTAAAACCTGTGCTAAGACAGCTTATTTCGCAAAATCCGCATTCAATACATTTATCTACCGAATCATCTACCGCTGGAAGATTTTTGAAATGTTTCAGGTGTACTTCTTCATCTTCATTAATGATGACTCCCGGGTTGAGGATATTTTCAGGATCAAAAACATTTTTGATCGCATGCATGTAGGTGTAAATTTCCTCTCCCCATTCATACTTAACAAAAGGGGCCATGTTCAGACCTGTTCCATGCTCGGCTTTCAGTGAACCCTGGTATTTGTCCACAATAAGTTTTGTGAGCAAAGTAATCAAAGTTTTATATCGATTCAGTTCATCCGGATCTTCAAAATCCTGGGAAAAGATAAAATGAAGGTTCCCATCCAGGGCATGGCCATAAATAACCGCATCTTCATAGTTGTTTGTATCAAGCAATGCCCTGATATCCAAAACGGCTTCGGTGAGTCTTTCCGTTTTTACAGCTATATCTTCAATTATAACAGCAGTACCCGGTTTCCTCATGCCCCCGACTGAAGGAAATACCCCTTTCCTGACATTCCAGAATTCCAGGATTTTCTTCGGATCCTTTGTCAGTTCAAAATCCCTTTCAAGCTGAAATCCGGATAAAACTTCCTCTGTTTTCATAAACAGGGAATCCAGTTCTTCCGGACTTTCAGCCTCCAGATCAATCAGAAGAGCGGTAATCTTTTCGCCGAAAGTTTTAATGTAAGGCGGTATCCCTTTCTGGTTCTCGACAGAACTCAGTGCTTTTCGGTCCATCAGCTCAATAGCCGGAACTCCGGCTTCTTTCAGAAGAGGAACAGCATTACAGGCATCCCTGAGGTTTATAAAATACACCAGGGAAGAGGCCCGGTAATTCTTTAGCGGAACCGTTTCAAAAACCGCCTCCGATAAAAATCCAAGAGTTCCTTCCGAGCCTGCCATCAGATGAAGAATGATCTCAAAGGGGTCATCAAAATCGATAAAGGAATTCATTCCATAACCTGTGGTGTTTTTTATACTGTATTTCATACGGATGAACTCAACCACTTCCGGCTTACTTCTTATAGTTTCTTTTAATTCTTCAACCAGTTTCAGTATTTCAGGTCTTTTGTTGACAAAGTTTTGCCGGCTATCCTCATCCGAAGTATCCAGAAGCGTACCATCGTTAAAAATGATCCTTGCAGACCGTATTGTAGCATAGGAATTTGCATGAATACCGCAACTCATACCACTGGCATTATTCGCGATGATCCCCCCGATCATGGCAGAATTAACAGAAGCAGGATCGGGCCCAAATTTAACTCCTCTGGGTTTGAGTATCTGATTCAGTCTGCCGCCGGTTATTCCCGGCCCTGTTTTCACATATTTTCCATCCTCAGAAATTTCAACCCTCCTCCATTGATCTCCGGATATGTGAACCAGGACAGAATCGGAAATCGACTGACCCGAAAGTGAGGTCCCTGCGGCACGAAAGGTCAACGGAAGCTTTTTCTTATGTAACTTACTAAGGACAAATTGCATTTCGTTTTCATTGCCGGGTCTGATAATCAGTACAGGAGTCTTCTTGTAGCATCCTGCATCAGCAGCCATGGCGACAAGAGAAAGTGCATCCTTAAATGCCGAATTTGCACCCAGTTCAGCTTTGAATAAATTATACAGATCTTTTATTTGCGGATCCATTCCGGTTAGTTTAAATTTCAGTTTACTACACCCTCCATTGTTTTTTCCAGCTCACGGGCCTGTTCCAGGAATTCTTCAACATTCATTTCTTTAAAAAACAGCAAACCATGAGTGGTTCTGATTCTGGGACTCTCATTCTGGTAAAAATAATCCTTCCCAAGAATAAGCTGGACATCCTTCAACTGATCGACCCAAATATTTATGGCAAGTTCAGAAAATTTGCCATCGTACATGTAACTGGGAAAAGAAGCGTCTACCTGGCTTAGATAACAATTTGTAAAGGAATTATCCATCACAGCCATGGCATTGAGAGAAACAGGAACTATAACGTTTGCATCGGCAGCATGGAAACGGAACCAGACATTCCTGTAACCCCAGATCCTTAATTCCGAGAGATCCTCTTCCTTTTCCCAGAGCCTTACCGCTTCGGCTATTGCCTGCAATACCTTGTAATGAGTATCGGGGCCACTTCCTTCCGGGTCGAATGCCAAACTTATAACCGATGGTTTCAATTCCCTTAACTGTTCGAGGATGGGCGCTACATCCCGTTCTTTCTCAGGCTGCTCTGTAAATATATCCCCGGTGTAAAAACCGAGTCGTAAATGATGTACATTTTTTACCTGAAAACCAAAATGTGCCCAGACCAGTTCTTCTTCGAATTCACGGATCATTCCTTTAAGTTTCTGGATTTTGGGTGGATTTTTCTGTCCCTCATAACTATTCCGCAGCACTGAAAGAATATCATCGATACTGTTTCTCAAATCTACGATATTCTTTACACTGTAAATCTCCGTTATTGCCCTTACCACCCTGTGACACAAGCCGCGAATTCTCTCATGTGGCTCTCCCGACGCAACTTTTGTCAGATAATGATAAACATCCTTGTCCCATTTATGAAGATATCCCACTTCAAAAAAATCAGGATATTTTGTCATCTGGATCAAATCCCTGTTCAGGAAGTCCTTGGTATCCATAAGAACATCCATTACAAAATCATTTGTTACTGCTGTAAATCCGGAGGTCAGCACGGAAAAATGTGCCTTATTTGTTTCTTCCCGCGAAAGCCTGTGCACATGGGGAAGCATCCCAAGCATTACGTCATCGTGATGCGGGCCGGTATGATAATACATTTGATTACTTTCCCCTTCGCAGCCTTTATCGAGTTTCGCCCGGATGCTATCGATAACCTCCTCCACCATTTTCAGGCTGAGGTTGGGGTTTAGTCTGCAGAAAGGATCGTTCTTCAGATCTTCAAGGTTAAGCCGGCGGGCATACTTGTTCAGTCTTTTACAAAGTCCGAGTATTGCCCGTTCGCTCTTCTCCAGTGTCCATTCTCCAGTTTCATAGTATTTTTTGATCTGATCGGTCAGCTTTACAGCAGCTCCCCTTGTCAGGTAGAAATTGCTGTTATTAAGTTTTTGTAATACTGTAGCGGGATAAACATTGGACTGATCATTCTCCAGCGCATCCTGTATGACATCCGCTTTTGCCTCACCGGCGGCAAAAATTATGGCTACCGCTTCAGGATTATAGGTGATTGTTTCAAGTCCGACAGTAATAGCCAGACGGTTTTTAGACACTTCAATACCTCCAAGGTCACTTGCAGCCTGAGCTTGTGTTTCAAAATTTGTTGGGGTTAACCGGGTGGTTGAAAACCGGTCGGAGCCCCGGGTATTAAAGGCAATATGCCCGTCAGGACCAATGCCCCCGAGGAAAAATCCGATACCGCCCTTTTCACGTATCTTCTGCTCATATTCCGTGCACCAGTCATCGATCATAAAAATAGATTTCTGTTGGATCTTTTCAGTTGACCCTTTTGCTTCCCGGTACCTTAGTGAAAGATCGACAATATTGTCGGGAAAAACTTCTGAATAATGCATTCCCTGATACAAAGAAATTTCATCGCAGTTTATAAGCAGGGAGTTTTCCGGATCCAGTCCAAAATCCCGGATATAAAAGTTCATTACATAATGATAAAAACTATTGTGTTGTTCAGAGCTGATAGGATAGAATTCATCGATCTGAACAAAAGACAGGTCTTTTAAAACCGGCTTCTTATTAATATCCAGACCATACTGTTCCCTTAATTTCCGGATATTCCCTGAACCCCAGTTATCCAGGATGTGTTTGGTCCATTTAATGAAATATTCAGGAGTTTTACCGGTAGGGAGGCTGATAACGCCACCCGGATTTTCACTTACCCATTCGAGAAAACGCAAAGCCGTGAAAAAACCCATTTTAGGGAAATTATCTACCAGTATATAAGGTATTCGCGTTGTGATCCTGTCCTGTCCCGACAGTTCATAAAAACGCTGCTCAACTTTTGATGTAAAATTCATAACTGAGTATTTAAATGTTTATTTTTTATTTTCTTTTTTCCCGAATGCGGGATCTATATTCAGGAAGGGAATTATCAGGAAACTTGGGATTGTACAGATCATTACCCATACGAAAAAGTTCTGGTATCCGATTATCTCCTGCAGCCACCCACTTATCATTCCGGGGATCATCATGCCAAGAGCCATAAAACCCGTGGTGATGGCAAAATGGGCTGTTTTATGTCTGCCTTCCGAAACGTATATCATATAAAGCATATAAGCAGTGAATCCAAAGCCATATCCGAATTGCTCAACAGCAATGGAACTGCCAATGATCCAAAGAGATGAAGGCTGACTGAAAGAAAGAAATACATATACCAGGTTTGGCAGGTTCATTGCGGCAACCATCCACCAGATCCAGTATTTAAGACCCTTTCTGGAAGCAGCTATTCCTCCTGTTATACCTCCAAGCGACAGGGCAACCATACCTATGGTTCCGTATAATAATCCGAGGTCGCCCGTGGTTAGGCCCAGCCCGTTCAATTCTCTCGAATCCAAAAGAAAAGGAGAAGCAAGTTTTACGAGCTGTGATTCGCCAAGCCGGTAGACCAGCAAAAACAGAAGAATAACAGCAATTTCCTTTTTCCTGAAAAATCCGGCAAAAGTTTCCATGAAATCAACCATGATACTTTTTCCTTCAGTTTTGTTTGGTTTATCCTCAACCGGCCTGGGAAGTATTAAACGGTGATAGAGAAAGAATAACAGAAACACACCGGCAATCACCCCGAAAACAACAGTCCAGGCGAAAGGAATATTTCCCGATAGCCCGGCAAATGTTGCACCGGCATTTTCATCCAGTTGAGCATCCAGTTGGAATGCTGCGATCGCAGGGATGTACCAGTTATCTTTTGTAAATTCATAACGGTAACTTTTGACGAGTGCAATACTTTTGTTGCCCCTTTCATAGGTAAAATTTAAAATAATGGTTTCTCCTTCAGACGGAGGTTTGCTGAGATAAAAATAACTATAACCGGCATTTCCGGCCTTTAAACGGTCGGTTTCCGGTATTTCACGGTTAAAAGACTGTTTGAGAAAAATCTCCAGAGGAGCCGTAATTGTTCGCCTCCACCAGGTATCCCCCTCAGATCCCACCGTGGCTTTTTCATCCGCTTCATAAAACCCGTTTTCAACATTCCAGTTTTCGATATCAGAAAGAAATTGATTTATTGCGGCCTTATCTCTTCTTTCCGCGGATATCCGGATATCTTCATCACTAATGAAATACATTGATGAGCTATCGGTTTTAATTTCAATTTTATCAGGATCGAAGCTTAACTCTTCAGCACCTATATTCGTTACAGCTTCAACATTGACATTTACAGTGGGAAGACCGGTTTTGGCCTCAAAATATCCGGCAAGTATGACCAAAAGGCCCTGACCTGTCAACATTGCCAAACGGTAAAAGGTACTTCTTATTCCTACAAAAAATGCCTGATCGTGTCGTGACAATCCAAGCATATAAAAACCGTCGGCAGCAATATCGTGAGTAGCAGAACTGAACGCTAACAGCCAGAAAAAAGCAAGCGTATACTGAAAAAAATCCGGAACAGGAATGGTGAAAGCCACCCCGGCAAGTCCAGCACCAATTAATAACTGCATGCTAACAATCCAGAAACGCTTGGTTTTCAATATATCAACCACCGGACTCCACAGGGGCTTTATTACCCATGGGAGATATAACCAGCTGGTATATAAAGCGATGTCGGTATTAGACACACCCATTCGTTTATAAAAGACCACGGAAAGAGTCATTACAATTACATAGGGAATCCCTTCTGCAAAATAAAGGGAAGGAACCCATAGCCAGGTTTTGCGTTTATTGTTTGTAGAGTTTTCTGACATAATATCAATCAGGTTTCAGCTATAAATTGACAGTTTGTTTTTTTGTACTTATCAGGAGTAGAGCCTGCTTATTGTTGCGTTTTTATAATAGTGCTTCAATATTTCTTCATAGCCGTATCCTTTCTCACTCATTACTGCAGCACCAATCTGGCATAATCCGACACCGTGACCCCATCCGGCTCCTTTGAGGATAAACTTCTCCGGATATCCGTCCGTTTCCCCTTCCTTTTCAATAAAAAACGCAGAACTGTAAAGATGGGAATTACTCAGCCACTTCCTGATCAGGAGCTCTTTTCCAATAACCAGGCTTTTCTTTTCTCCTGTTATTTTCATTCGAATTAGCCTGCCGGAATGACCTCTCTCCAAAGCCTGCAGATCTTTAATTCTTCCAAAATCAATTCCCGACCGTTTCAGAATGATGTCCGATATATCTCTCTGACTGTAATGCACCTCCCATCTGAAATAATCTTTAGTAGACCGGTCGTAATCATTCAGGACCTGCTGAAGGATGGCATCATCTTTTGTATCACAAAAAGCCTCTGGCGGATCGTTTATAAAATTCCTTGCTGCTTCTTCCTTTCGCAAATCTTCTGAATAACCCTTTTCATCAGAATTATCCATTATGGAAGTCAAATAAGGATAGTTCACCTCTTCCCAGCAATTTTCGAAGCTTTCTGTTTTCCCCCCGCAACATTTTGAATAACGGGCATCACAAATCCGGTTGTTATAGGTCAGTACCCTTCCCCTGGTTTCATTAACCGCCTCAATTACATGGAAATTCGTTGCCCGTGAAATGCCCTGGTAACGCTGACAATGATCGTCTGCACAGACATGAAATTTTTCATGATCCTCTTTATCAAACCATCGGATATACTCCTCGTCTGAAGAATCTTTTATTTCATTATCACTTTTCTTTTTCTCCGTACCTTCTCTGTTAATCTGTGCCATCAGCCAGCTTCTTGAGATAATCGCATGTGCTTTGAGCAATTCGGGTGAACTCTCTGCATTCATTTCCGAAGATATTACACTGTAAAGATAATTCTCGATGGGTATGATGTTTACTACCCTAATCTTCCCTTTATCCGCGAAAAGCTTTAGAGCACCCTGAAACTTTTGCACTTCCTTTTGCTCCCAGTGAAAATCTATTCCAATAACGACATCCTTTAGTTCAAAATAATCCGATGTTATATTGCAGGGGATAAAAGTAAGGCCATCAGGAAATGAATATACTTTTCCCTCATTTTTGACAATTATTTTATTATCGATGACCTCAGCGCTGCAGTTTCCAAAGAAATTCTCGATCTGCCCGGAAACTTCAAACTTGCCTGCCAGGCGAAATTCAGGCTTTTTCGCCTTCAGGATACCGACTTCAATATTTGGAGAATTTTTCATCCCTTTATTGTTTGATGTAAATATAAATTTCTTCTTTCCATTTTTCATAACCTTCTCTGCTCAGATGTATTCCGTCAATTGTGAACCTGCGGTCCAGATTGCCATCATTATCGGAAAATGCAGCAGCGAGATTAATAAATGTTAACTTGTTTTCTCTTGCAATTTCCAGAATCCCGTCATTAAGATCCTGTACATTTGCATGATTGATTCCGGAACCGCCAAACTTTGGATATACCGCAGGCAGCACACTTAATAAACAAATATTAACAGCGGGGCAGTTTTTTATTATTTTCCTGACTATTTCACGGTAATTCTGCAGAATGTCCTCAACAGCCATATTATCGCCAAGATCGTTGATCCCGATCATAAGAAAAAGCTTTGACGCCTGGTGCCGGCAAACCTCATGCAGCCGAATCAAAACATCGGAAGTTGTATCTCCGGCTATTCCGAAATTCAATATATTCTCATCCGGGAAAAGTGTATTCCAGTTTCCCCATTCCGTAAGGCTATCTCCCAGGAAGATGATAGTATTTTTCATTATTTAATATTTTTTTCATATCTCCAGAATAACCTTGTTATTTTTGCTCCTGCATAATGGGAGTAGAAACTCACCGGTCCTACCCAGGGAATTGTACATTGCTTATACCCCCTGTTTCTCATATCTTCGAGGCACTTATACAATAATACTCCTCCCACTCCCCTGCCCCTCAGATCAGGATGAGTTCCCATAGGACCAAACCATCCGGTTCCCCTGTTATTGCCGTCCCAGGCAGAAAATGCTTTTATTTCACCGGATTTTCTTGCAATAAATATTGACGGAGGATCTCCTTTCATAGCCATCCTCAGTTCATAATCCCATAGCTCCCATTCTTCCTTTATAAAATTAAATAATTCATTTTCCATACCGGAATCTATCCTCTCCACTGATATGTTATCCTTTAACAGTTCTTTTTGTTTTTCTTCCGTTTTCCAGTCGGAAAAGAAAAGATCTGCTTCCATATTGACAGCTTCATCCTTTTTCTGAAAGCCCAGACGTTCAAAAAAACACACAGCGGGGGTATATCGCGGATCAAGACCTGGCATGAAATAATTCAACGGAACATCAAACAGCCTTAAAAATTCAAAATTACCCGCCCTGAGATCATTTTCAAATTGCCTTAACAATGCAGAGCCGATACCCCTTCTTCTGAATTTCTCTTTTACTGCAAACAGTTTTATATATCCAATTTCTTTTCCCTTAAGACTCCTGGTCACACCCTGCAGGAAACCCACAATCTGACTATTCTCCAGGGCAAGGTATGATCTGTCAGGATTCCAAGCGGGATCTTCGTATAATTTTTCACTCAGCAGAAACCTCTCCAGGTTGTCATAATCCATCCCCTGGTTAAGAAGAACCAGAACCTCTTCGAAATCCTCATCCCTGAAAGTTCTGTAACTGATCATAATGAGATCTTTTTCTTTCCTATAAATCCGGTTAATGAATGAAAATTCTTTTCAGAAAGACTGACCTGTCTGAAAATATCCTTTATATCCCCCTTACCAATCTTAATAAAATCTTTCTCAAGAGGAGTTATCAGCGTTCCACCGTAATCAACTGAAGCAGGACTTAATAGAATGTTCTTTTCCCCTTCCTCGAAAAATTGCCATGGTCTGTGTTTCTCCCTGAAAAAGATAAATACCTCCCAGGAATTCCGGTAAACAGAAAGGATATTGAGCATAGGCTCACCGCCATTGGCAAGTCTACTGGTAAAAGAATATATCCATTGAAAAACACTGTTTAAGCTCTCGTGGTCATTTGATTCCAGTATGAAAAATCTTCTAAGACCATCATCCACAGCAGTGAGTTCCACACCAGTTCCGATGTCGATAGCTTTGCCATATCTGGATTTCAATATCTCTGATTCATCTTCAACCGGCATCAGACCATGATTACCTGCCTGAAAGTGCAGGTGATCCGGTGCAGAAGCGCCACAATTGGGTGCATTGTAAAAAACCACGAGTTCCGGCAGATCTTTACTAATTTTGAGAAAATCGGGGAAAACTCCGGCTATTTGTTGCGGCAAATGCTCCAGAAGAGAAATAGTGAAATGCTTTCTGAATATGGGAAAAGGGTTGCAGAGGAATTCATATTTATCTTCATACAACAACCTTCTCTGCTCTTCAGGTCTGTTTTCACTGCAAAGGAAGCAGGCCCGCTTATTCACAGAATCTTTATCCACCTTTGCTGAAGAAGAAGTTATGCGACTGGGATTGAACTGAACCTTAAAAAGATAATCCTCAAAGGAGAACTCTCTTATCCGTGCTGAATTGAGGCCTTCCAGGTTTTTCTTTAAAAGAGGCCATTCATTTTTCTGGACTTCATAGAGGCGGTTGAGCTGTTCCTGATAATTCATTTAGTCACTGTTTTTTTCTGTTCATTTTTATTCTTGCTGCAAGCTCAAAGCTTCTTATCCTGTCTTTATAGACATTGTGTTTATTCATGGCTTCGGTGCTCAGCGAGGCATCGGTATTATCATCCCATCTCCTGCATAAATAAAGAGGAGTGTAGATTCTCCCAATGCGGTATTTTCTGCTTATTGCCAGTCCGACGGCATAATCCTCCCCATAACTGACGTTTGGAATTTTCAGCTCTCTCAGTACCGGGGTGAAAAATGCCCTCGGCGCACCCAGTCCGTTAATCCGTAACGCATTATTTCTCCCGTTATCCGGTGTCCATTCCTTATGATCAATTATTCCGGGAGGGATCTGTTCCAACTGAAAATTGGTCATTTTATAAGAACCTATAACCATTGCACATTTTTCTTCCTCAAAAACCCCGATTATTCGTTCAAGGGTATTTTCATCCATGTAGAGGTCATCGCTATCCAGTTGTACGGCAAATTTCCCGCAATGCTCATCGTGAACAGCAAGATTCCAGCAACCTCCGATGCCGAGATCTGTTCTCCCGGGAATGATATGAATAAGGTCGTTGTATCGGGAAGCGTAGGAACGGATTATCTCCGTGGTATTATCTGTAGAATGATTATCCACTATCAGTAGATTATAATTAAAATCCGTCTTTTGCTTCATAACCGATTCGATGGCATCGGCAATGGTCTTTTCCCGGTTTCTTACGGGTATTATCACCGAGGCTGTAACGGGAAAACTCTCATTTTTGAGATCAATATCCTCAAAATCAGGCTCAAGAAATCCGCCGATCCTTTTCAGGTGTAAGGTAACTGCCTCTTCCATTTCAAGCTGAACATCCTTATTCTTAGGATCTACATAATCAAATATCTTTTTTCCCGATACCCGAAGATCTTCCTTGATAACTGAATACAGGTATTCCGGGATTCTCACAAGATCAAAATCTGTACTGAGGGATAAGCGTAACTGGTACAGGCCTGCATGCCGGAAATTCTGGTTTATGTTTTTGATCGCCACTTTGAGCGCCTTTGTATTAAAAAACAATACCGGCCCAAAATCGAAATCATCTCTCAAGCTTCCCGGTTGATAATCGATTACCGGATGAGCTGAAGTTTCCTCCCCGGTAATTTCAGTATAGTCAGAATAAATCATCCCGGTATCCGTATCCTCAGCCACAGAAAGCATACGCTCAAGGAAGAATTGACCGGGTTCAATCAGATTTTCGCCGTTTATGAACAAAGTATAAGCAGATTCAGATTCTTCTGAAATTTTTTTCAAGCTGGTAGTACTTTTAATATCCGGCAAAATTAAAAGCTTTGGGAAATCCTGTTTTTCAGGTGGACTATCTGCCAGTATTACAATTTTTTCCACTAAAGCAGAATTCTTTAGTTCAGACATCAGCTTTCCGGATGCCATTGCAGTTCCTGCAGGTATAAAGCAATCAATTTTTTTCATAGGATCGTTAGTATTTAAAATTATTCAGTTACTGTCCGTTATATCTGTATGCAGCGGCCCGGTACTCCGGGAAATATTGCTTAAAATTATAAGATCTCCCGGCTATCTCCCAAAATTTTTCGGGACGGGATCAGTTCGGCTAAATGATTTTGAAAACTAAAATCATAGTCTCACTGATTAAATCGGACATTATGGACAGTCACAATTTAGTGCTTGTCAATAAAGTCGAGAGTCTGTTCCGATAGCTATCGGAACAGAATGTTCGAGATCAAGGCCCGCAACGCAGATATCGGACATTTTGGACAGACTCTATTTAATTATATTAAAAATCCGGTTCTCCCGTTCAACTTCAAGTTTATCCGATAACTGGCTTTCATTATACATCCGGTCAAGAGAAGAAACCCTGTAAAAACCATCAGGAATATTTTCATCCGGAAATTCGATAAAGTTAAGGCCTGTTATTCCGATAATATTCTCCGGTCGCTTCAGCATTCTTTCCGTGTTTCTTTTATAGTGATATACCACATAAAATCTCGCTTTATCCAGCTCACTTGTATCTGCAGGTGGATCCCAGTAGATCCTGTTATTTTGAACACGCAGTGATGTAGGCATTTCGGGAGGAGCATTATCAATCCACGGCATTGTGGGAATCAGTGTTGGATTACCCAGGTATTTCCGGCTTAATTTCCTGTCGAAGGATCTCAAATCCCGTCTGAAAAAATGCTTACTGCTGAAAAAACCAAATCCGTCTACACTTTCCAGGGAACGTACCAGTTCAATCTGTTTGAAAAAATGTCGTTTCCTTTTCCACAGTTTATACTCCGATTTCCGGTCTATCCTGTAAGGAGCAAGTCCGTAATAAATAGCGCGTCCGTAATCCTGATCGGCCCACCAGTAAGCAAGAGTTGAAAAATCTGCAGCCGGATGATCATCTCTCCAGTAAAGTTGCGGCATCAGATAATCAATCCATCCCTCTCTTTGCCATTTAATAACATCGGCATAAAGTGCATCATAATTTGTGGTTCCTGCACCCGTTTCGGAACCAAAGAGATCATCACTTCTGTTTCTCCAAACGCCAAAAGGACTGATTCCAAATTTCACCCAGGGTTTTTCGGTTTTGATGGCATCAGCGAGTATCTGAATAATGGTATCTACATTCTGTCTTCTCCATTCTGCCTTATTTTCTGGATAAAAACTCCCTCCCCTTTCCTTGTAGGCCAAATCATCGGGAATATCGACACCCGCAATTTTATAGGGATAAAAATAATCATCAAAATGAATGGCGTCAACATCATAATTCCTCACGACATCAACAACTACATTTTTTACAAATTCCCACACCTCGGGATTATCCGGAGCAAAATACAAACGGTTACCATATTCCCATCCCCAGTCGGGATGTTCTTTTATTATATGGTTTTCGGCCAGGGTATCAGAAAGATTTTGCTTGATCCTGTAAGGATTAAACCATGCGTGAAGTTCCATTCCCCGTTTATGACATTCATCGATCCAGAATTTCAGAGGGTCGTAATAAGGATAAGGTTCGATGCCCTGTTCACCTGAAAGATATCTTGACCATGGTTCATAAGATGAATCATAAATAGCATCGGCGGCCGGCCGTACCTGCAGTATAATGGCGTTCATCCCACTTTCCTTATGATGATTTAATATCCTTATGACCTCTTGTTTTTGAAGGGCCGGAGGCAAACCCGGTTTTGAAGGCCAGTCGATATTCTCAACGGTCGCTACCCACACTGCTCTGAATTCCCGTTTGGGAACCTGGCTAAAAAGATAAACATTCCACAGGAGGGAGAAAATGAAAGTAAGAAATAAGATTCTCATAAATCCGGTTTATTATGGTTTTACATATATAGTATAACGACTGAATATGCAGCTTGTTTTTCAAGTATAAAACTACAAAATATTACACAATTACAAATTGGTATTACATCATTCATATTATCGCTACATGTTAAATAACACATATTTTATCTTTATAAATTCTGTTTACACATATAAAAATATATTGACAAAAATTATTTTAAACGACTGTATATAAGGATATTAAGTAATAACACTAGCATTTTCTATTCTTTTAAACAGTTATTTCTGACGAAAATATTTATCGCTGAAAAAAAAATAGTTTTAAAACATATTTTAATATTTGTAATACAAGATACAAATTTTGAATTTTACTTTCTCGTTTCAGAAAATGTCGGGTATTTATTTAGTATAAACAAAAATCTATAATTATGAAGAAATTTTTACTCCTGAGTTTTATTATTTTATGTGCACTTTTCCAAAAGAGTTTCTCCCAGGGAGAAATTTCTTTTGTGGAAGTATGGGCTCATTACGGGGAGAATGCCCCTGAGTGGTTTACTGATGGTTCAGAAGCAGACCAGGGCGATCCTTCTTTTGCCGGTGTGGAAAGGGGAATCGTATACAGTGATTATTCAGGACATGTATATGTATCCAGCCGGCATGCAGAAGATATAGACGATGACGGAAATCTTGACCGGGGATTGCCACACATCTACGTTCTTGATCCCCTTACCGGTGAAGCTCCCCCCTTCGGTGTTTCGCAACTTCTTACCACAGGTATTAATCCGGGCGAACCCGCATTTGGTGGCGGATATCCTCTGAATAATGTTGTAACAACTGAAGACGGAAGCATATTTGCCTGCAACATGACCCTTGCTTCCGGTCCTGATATTGAAGGTGAAGACGGAGCCGTTACAGTTAAAGCTTTCCGCGTGTATCGCTGGAGCTGGGAACAGGATATACCTACCATGATCATTGATTATAAGGAGGGTGGATACAGACTTGGCGACAAATTCAGTGTCCACGGAAACTGGGAAACTGAAGCACAGATCTATGCCGCTCCGGGTGAAAGCAACAAGCTCCTGCGCTGGGATGTAACTGACGGTGTAGTTGCAGATGAACCGGTAGTTATCACATTGCAGGATATACAAAATGCAGGTACCTCAATTACGGTTGCGGATGTTCCCTCCAAAGAAGATTGGATATATGTTAGCGGAAGAGCCTTTATGCCTACACTTTTCACCACAGAGGGCGTTAACCTTACACAGGTAGCCATCGATACGGAAAGTTTTCCCGGTACGCCTGTAGCAGGCCGTATCCATGAATTCGGAGGAAAATTATATATGGGCATGTTTTCCGATAACCAGAGCGCTTTAATCTTCGACATATCCAAACATGGAGAAAATGTTACAGACGCAGATGTGATCGGTTTTACCCCAAGTTTTGGAACGGAATTCGAGAATGCTTACGGGGAAGGTGCCGTAGATCTTGCTACTATTGATGGACAACTTCATGTGTTTATCTGCGGACCCAGTAATGGAATTGCCTGTTACAGAATTGAGGGACTTGAAACTTCTGCTGAACGTTTTGAAACAGATGAATATGGCATTTCTGCGTACCCGAATCCTGCCACCGATTTTGCCAGGGTTAGTTTTACTCTTCCCGCAGATGCAAAAGGTCCGGTTTCCGTGAAATTGTATGATCTATCCGGAAAATTTATGGGCATAACTGCTGGTGAAGCAAAGCCGGGTAAACAGGAAATGAACATAAATACTAGTGAACTGGAAAGTGGCACCTATATCTACCAGGTAGTATATGGTAATAAAATTGGCAAAGGAAAACTTATCGTCAAATAAATTTATTTTTTTTCAATTATTAATTAAAACCAACTTACAATGAAAAGAACTTTTACAGTTATGTTCCTTTTTATTATGGTCTTCCTTCTGGGAAATACCATGGTAAATGCACAACCTGCAGAGGTGTGGAATATCTCTCCTGACTGGAACACAGGCAAGGACAAAAGAGGTATTGCCTACAATGTTTTGAACAATCATGTTTATGTTGCCGGTACTCCTGGCACTTACGATTTGGCCAATGATGCTGCAATGAACCAAATTCATGTCCTGGATGCAGCAAATGGATCGTTGGTTAAAACCCTTACACTGGAACCTTTGACACTGAGTGCGAACGGATATGGTATTCGTGATGTAGCAGTGAGCAGCGATGGCGGTATATTTGCGACCATTACAACAACCAATAATTACAATCCTCAGAAGCTGTATTACTGGGAAAATGAAGATGCAAATCCCATGCTTTTATGGGAAGACCAATCCGGAAATGATATTGACTTCGGTCCCGGATTCGATGTTTACGGTGATATTAAGGACGAAGCTTTAATCATTATTCCATTTTTTGAAGAAGCCAAAGTATATTATTTTGAAGTTACAGGTGGAATAGTTTCCGACCCGGTAACACTTGATTTAACAGGTGTTACGGCCGGAATAAACGCTACTGTTCAGGCTCTTGGAACTAAAATAACAGACGGATTCTGGTATAATAACACAACTTTGAATCAACCTACACTGATTGATGGCACAGGTGCCGTAACAGGAGCAATTCCGGCAGGCATTTTTAGCGGTCAAACTCATGATGTAGAGCAATTTTCAGTGGGCAGTATGACATATCTCGCTGTTGGCGAAGATAGTTTAGTACAAATCATTGATATTACAGGGAAAGCTGCTGATTTCTCAGATGTAACAACAGCAGACAGTGTTACAGAAATAACCGGTAAGCCTGCTGTTGCTGCAGGCTGGCCACCTGAGTATGGAGTTGGTCATGAACTTGCAGCAATGGGATTACCCGATGGTTCATATGTGGTTTACTCACTTTCTGGCGACAATTATATCAAGGCAAATGCTACGGAAGGCGCTCCATTCGCTTCTAATCTTATGGTCACAGGTGCTCCGCTAACAGGAGAAGTTATTTCACTTGATTATACCTATGTTGATATTAACGGAGATCCTGAAGGCAACTCTGAATATAAATGGTATATCGCTGATGACGCAAGTGGTACAAACAAAACGGAAATTGCCACAAATGCAGGTAATCTCGATTATACAATTGATGCAGCTGATGCCGGCAAATTTATCACCTTTACCGCACTGGCTGTTTCATCCACAGGAACCGCTTCCGATCCTTCCCATTTGATGGAATCGGAGCCTTTCGGACCTGTATTGACAGAAGCAGATCCCCCTGTAGCTTCAGATGTATCTATAAGTGGTTCACTTGACGTAGGAGCCGAGCTAACCGGGAATTATACATACAGCGATCCAAACTCTGATCCTGAGGGATCATCCATTTATCGCTGGTATCGTGCAGATGATGACCAGGGCACAAATGCCATGCTCGTTGCATCCGGAAGTGCTACATATACTATAGATCCTGAAGATGCAGGAAAATATATGATATTCAATGTTATTCCTGTAGCTGCATCCGGCTATTTAGTGACAGGAGATTCCGTTGCAGCAGCAACAACATCTACCATTAACTTCCCTCCACTTCCACCAACAGCATCCGATGTTACCATCACCGGTCGTGAAGAAGTTGCCGGCATACTTACCGGAACTTATACTTATACCGATCTGAATGACGATCCTGAAGGTAATTCCATCTTAAAATGGTACAGCGCAGATGCACCTGATGGAGCTAAGACTGAAGTGGCTACCGATACCGATACGTACGAGATTGCACCTGCCGATGAGGGAAAATACATTTTCTTTGGTGTAACCCCTGTAACTGAAGGCGGTGAAACCGGCAATGAAGTATTTGACACCACAGGTGTTATTGGTCCGGAACCAGCACCTGAAGCACCTGTTGCTAATGATGTAATGGTTCATGGTGTGCCTGAAGTTGGTGCTGTTGTTTATGGTACTTATACCTACACCGACCGTACAGACGATCCTGAAGGCGAATCGATCATAAAATGGTATATGGCTGATGATTCCCTTGGAACAAATATGGCTGAAATAGCTGATGCAAACAGCTACACGCTTCTCGTCAATGAAGATATGTTAGGGAAATACCTTGCTTTTGAAATAACGCCGGTTGCTACTACAGGTGAACTCCTTGTTGGAGAACCTGACACTGCAATAATAAAAATGGCAGCAATGGCATCAACTAATGATGGCGATTTTGAAAGAGTATGGCTACGCGCGAGTAAACTTGAAGGAACACCTGAATTTATCGGTTCCGGAAGTACCGAACGCGGATTTGCAGTAGGTCCTGGAGATCATATGTATATCGCGAGCAGAAAAGGCGGAACCAAACTCGTGATCGCTGACAAGACGAACGGTGCATTTGTAGGTGAAATGAATACTGAAGGAATGGATGTAGGTCTGTTCAAGATCAGTGATGTAGAAGTTTCCGACGACGGACAGATCCTTGCATGTCCCTTACAGATCAATGCAAGTGCAGAGCCATTTGTAATTTACAAATGGGAAAATGAATTATCCGCTCCAACCAAATTCATTGAATTCACAGCTACCGAAGCTTTGCGTCTCGGTGATAAGTTTACTGTGGTTGGTGATGTTTCAGGCGATGCGGTAATTTATGCTGCTGCTTCAGCCGGAACTAAAGTGGTACGCTGGGTTGTTACAGGAGGTATTGTTGATGCCGGTACAGTTATCACGCTTGAAAACACCACTTCTATCGGATCCACACCTTCAGTCTCACCTTTCGATGCAACTCCGACCTCTGACTTTATTGTAGACGGACGTGGCTTCCAGGCTCAGATCTTTGATCATGAAGGAATGTTCGTAAGTGCAATCGAAGGCGTTGGACAAAGCAACAACCAGTCCAACTCACCCAATATTTTCTATTTTAAAGAAAGAAGAATGGCCGCATTCCATCAGAAGAATGAAGCCGGTGAGTGGAATGTTATCGTGATGGATATTACATCCGTACCCCATATTCTGGTCGGAACTTCAGAAGTTCTTTCTACTGCCAACCAGGAGCTGGGTGGCGTTCATGTGGAAACAACGGCTGATTATTTCCATCTCTACATGCTCTCAACAAACAACGGACTCGCACAATGGCAGGGAACTCTTGAATTACCTGTATTCGAGTATGCTGAAACCAACATGGAAGGAACAGAGATCTATGTACGATTCAGTAAGAATATGCCAGATTCTGTTGGTTATACTACAGGATGGACAATTCTTGCCGATACTGAAACCCTGGGAATCGATACCATCTATGGAACAGGTACTGATCCTGATATACTGACCTTAGAACTTGAAACAGCTATAACTGAAGGTCAGTCTGTAACTATTGCTTACGATGGCACCGGAACAGTAACCGCCTTTGACGGAACACCACTGAATCCTTTTGTTGCCGAAGCAGTAGTGAATATTGTAGGTGCTGAAGCGCCTGTTGCTACTGATGTTACAATAACAGGAGAAGCTCGCGTAGGTGAAACCCTTACTGGTTCATATACCTATTCAGATGCGAACGGCGATCTCGAAGAAGGAAGCCAGTATCAGTGGTATTATGCCTCAGACGCTCAGGGAAGCGATATGTTGAAGCTACTGGGTGAAAATGACATTACCTATACTGTCACTGAAGATGTATCAGGTATGTATGTTGCATTCGAAGTTATACCGGTAACTACCACAGGTGGTGAAGACTTCCTGGTTGGTGAACCCGCAATGTCCGATTGGGTATACATTATCCCAGTTGGTATAGATAATAACTTCGCAAATGCAGTGAAGCTCTATCCGAATCCTGTAGCTGATGTACTGACAATCGATAATAGCTCGGATGTACGGACAGTAAGCCTGATTGATCTTAGTGGTAAAGTATTGATGTCTGTCGATAATAAGGGCAGAAATACCATGAACATTAATATGACTCCATACCAGAAAGGTATGTACATTATTAAGCTTACAGGAGAAAATGGTGCTGCCAGGATCGAACGTATAGTTAAAACTAAATAGTAATCTCTTACAGAGGGCAGGGTCTTCCTGCCCTCTTTTTAACTTTTTCAATTGATTATAGATTCCGGATTTACCTGAGAAGGAACCGGAGAAATGAGAATAAGGCACGATTGTCGTTATTATTTAAAAACAAAAGGGAAGTGAAAAAACTAATTCCAATTATCATATTCATGCTTTTTTCAGGTTCAGTATTTTGCCAGGAAATAGAGGTCAGAAGGATTAAAAAACTGCCTGTTGAAGAAAAAGCCTACTTTCCTGACTTCGGAAGAAATCACAGAGAGATTTTACTATCCGGACAACATCATCAGGGACTGGTGTTATATAACCGTTGCAAGCGAAAAGAAAGGGAAATTTCCAGGGCAAGAGGTGCCGGTTCGAATTATATTATCAGTCGGGAGGGAAATATCGTTTTCTCTGAAACGGACATTGAAAACGGCAGAAAACAGATTAATTATAAAAGATATAATCCTGAAACAGGACAAATAACTTCAATTGACAAACCTTCTGTGGAAAAGAAAAGTTTGAAAATTGAGGGTAAAAATCTATCTCTTGTACAGGATCAAAATGAAATAAAAAAACTGAGCCCAATCGAAAATAAGTTCTACATATGGGCTTCTCTGTCTCCTGAAGAAAACAGCATACTTTTTACAGCAGCCGGAGATGGCACATATGTCTCTGATCTCGAGGGAAACATCCTTTATGATGTTGGATATCTAAATGCCCCACAATGGATTAACGAGAATTGGGTTGTTGGAATGGATGATGAGGATGACGGAGAGAAAGTCCTTTCTTCTGATATCATTGCAGTACATCTGCCATCAGGAAAAAGATTCGACCTCACTCAAAAATCAGATATAATTGCCCAGTACCCTAAAGTATCACCTGAGCAGAACAGGATTGTTTATCACAGTCTCAATGGTGATATATATCTGATGAAAATAAGGATTAAAGAATAGAATATCCTTTTAAGTTTTACAGAATTAAAGCTAATACCTTGAAAAAGATATTTATAATACTACTGACCATATTTCTGGGGGCAACCTACAGCTCCAAAGCACAAAGTCCTGATTTTACTGGTTTGAAAGTAATGATCAATCCCGGACACGGTGGACATGACTCAGACGACAGAGGCATGCCAAACGGTTTCTGGGAATCAGAAGGGAACCTCACCAAGGGTTTGTGGTTAAGGGATCTGTTAGAAGCACGGGGCTGCGAAGTGATTATGTCAAGAGTGCTCAATCGCACAGAGGATGACTTACCCCTCTCGCAGATAGCGGCAATAGCGAATGAAAACGAAGTAGATCTTTTTATTTCCATTCACTCCAATGCCGGAAATCAGAGTACCAATTATTGTATGACAATTTTTAACGGAAAAAGTGAAACTCCCGCTATTCCCGAAGCAAAAGTCTGGGCAAGGATCCTCTGGCAACATCTTGTCACCAATAAAGCCACTTTCTGGACCAATACCAATCCTAATTATATTGGCGACCTCACGCTTAATCCAGGCTGGACAAACGGATATGGAGTGCTATACCCGCTGGAAGTGCCCGGTATAATTTCTGAAGGCAGCATGCATGATTACCGCCCCGAAATGGATCGCTTGCTCAATCTGGAATACCGCAAACAGGAAGCCTGGAAAATGTTTTATGCCATGGCAGAATACTTTCAGCTTCCCGGGAATGAACCTTATGGAAATATCTCAGGAATTATAAGAGATTCGCTCCTTAAAAAAGACCACTATAATATCCAGAACTCCCCCGATAAATTCAAGGTGGTAAATAATGCCGTTGTTGAAATACTCGAAACCGGAGAAAAATATTTTGTTGACAGCCTGAATACAGGATATTATTATTTTGACAGTATTCCGCCCGGTGATTACAATCTGAAATTCTCAGCTTATGATTACTTTAATGATACTATAACATTAAGCGTTCTTCCACATAGTTTTGCTTATCATAACCACTGGCTTGAAGCAGATAAGACCATGCCTCCGGAACTTATAGAAACCAATCCGGCTGAAGGTGACACCATCGGTAGTTACGATCCGGTTAGCTTTACCTTCGATATGAACATGGATTCGGCCAGCTCTGCAGATGCTTTTTCAATAGAACCTTCCATCGATGGAACATTCACCTGGGATAAAGATTACCTTAAGGTTTCCTTCCTTCCTGTAATCCCCTATGAAACCAATACAAACTACACTATATTTATTGATTCAACAGCTATGCATCAGTGGAATGTCAGTCTGGACACAACTCATAGTTTGAGCTTTATCACTGGTGACCGTAACCGGTATAAACTTGAGACAAGCTTTCCAGCAGAAGGCCAAAATGATATCAGCCCTTATCTTCAGTTTCGCTTGATCTTCGACGCTCCTCTCAATAACTCTTCGTTGATCAATGCTGTTAAAATAATTGCAGAAAATGGTGAACCAATTGGAACCCGTAGCGCCAATATTTACACCATTGAAGGAAAAGGTCATTATTATTTCGAACCTTCAACAGAGCTTGAATATGATAAGAATTACAGTCTTGTACTGGCAGGTTCCATCAAGGATGAAAATAATATTCCTCTTGTCGACACCCTTGAAATAGACTTCAAAACAGTTACACAACCCGGTCCGTTGGTCATTCTAGATGAAATGGAAAATCTTTCCGGCTGGAGTATTGATTTTCCTCTTAGTCCGGGACTCGATCCGGGTTCATTCCTGTATAAATGGTCAAAAACCTACAGGT
>CAYRTD010000059.1:0-22899 GCA_964426915.1 uncultured Bacteroidaceae bacterium
TTTAAAAGAACTTACAATCTGAAAGCATTCCTCCTTCCTGCCCCACCCAAACCCTCCCCCAGGGGGAGGGTTTGGGTGGGGCAAACAGAGAAATGCTTTCAATTTGTAAGTAACCTAAACTTAAAAAATACTTTTTAGACAGCCTCTCTACGTTCCCAATAACGAATCCCAAATCCCAATTCCCTAACCCCCACATCAACCATAAACATGCACAGAATTCTGTGCCGAAGGCAAATAATTAACCCCAAACCAAGCCACAAGCAAAATCACAAAGGCAAGACTGAGTGTCCATAAGGATGCATTGACTTTTTTAGGGTGCTGATAGCGCAGGTGGATGTATAAGAGGTATCCCAGCCAGGTGAGAAAAGCCCAGGTTTCCTTGGGATCCCATGTCCAGTAATGTCCCCAGGCCTGTTTTGCCCAGAGTGCGCCAAAAAGTAATCCCAGGCTAAGAAAACCGAACCCAAGGTAAACCAGATTGTCGGCAAGAAGAAGGATATTTTTATCGAGCTGTCCGGTATAATTTTTATAAAGTCCGTAAATAGCCACCAGGGTAGAGACTCCCAGAACGGCATACCCGAAAATATAGACGATCACATGGGGAACGAACCAGGGGCTCTGCAATGCCGGCATGAGAGTCTTATCGTAATTCTCGGGTTTGAAAAGATTGATGGAAAGGAATACCAGGGTCATTAATATGGCATATCCCAGAAGCCATTTGTATTTCCATCGCAGATAAAAAACCACCCCAATAACTGGCATAAACAGAGAGTAAAAAAGACGTGTTTCACCCAGGGTTCTCAGTGGGGGACGCTCAAGATGAGCCCACAGACTGAAAATAAATATCGCAATGCTGACGATGCCGAGACTAACGATCCCTACGCCGGCATAATTCGCGGTAGTGTTTTTTTTGCTGAATAATACAAGGATAAGTCCCGCAATCCAAAGAATTGCCGAACTATAAGCAAATGTTGGGAAATCAATCCAGTTCATGATAGATCCTCCTCAGGTTTTTTTCCAATGGTAAATAAATAAATCGAGCCGCCGATCACCATAAATATGCCTATGTAGATTATTGGCAGCCAGGGATCGCGTATAGCTTCAATGACACTTAATTTTGACCATTTGCCAAGTCTTTCATCATACGAAAGCTGGTAAAGATTCCATCCCTTTACCTTAATTGGTTCATTGACAATAAGCCTGGTCTGTTGTATGGTCCCGTCTGCATCCATTATTTCCAGTTCCGAACTGTATTCCTGTGGCTCAGGTGGAACCATAGCAAGGGAATATCTTTCATTCAACTGAAGAAAAGACGGGGCTTTCATTATTCCTCCACTGCTGATATATCCTTCCCTGATATCTCCTGTACTGATATTTTCTGCCCTAATCTTTGCGACGGGGACTGCAGAAGTATCTACGGAGGGATAGTATTTTCCGGTACTGTCTTTCTTTGCCCCTTTCATAAATTCTTCGATCCTGATCAGCCATGAAGCAATTTCGATCTCCTCACCTTCCTTCATCATGCTGAGATTATTTTCTATTCCCTCGGGTATTTTAAAGCTACGGGATTCTATATAGGCAATTTTCGGATTGAAATATTCAATATCGAAATCAATTAATTTAACCGTAAAGGGTAACTCATAGGGCTGCCTGTTTTTGGTATAGCCGTACCATACCGATTCTCCCTCGTCGACATAAATATTTATCCTTTTCAGATCGCCGGCTCCCAGACTTCCGGCAAGGACAATCAGCCAGAGCCCGAAATGATTCAGGAAGAAGCCGGTATTCCGGTAGGTAATTTTCTTCATCCTTCTCAGAATTACCAGTCCGAGCGTGGTGAGGAGATACATTCCGGAAAGAAGAAAGGTAAAGGAGGATCGTACATGCGTGAAACCGATTTTCTGCATGAACAGGGGTGCATCGGGATTGTGTTGTTTTGTAAGTCCAAGTATTAAGGTTAGAAAAGTAAATAATACGATGGAGCTGATGGAGGCCGGCACCCTCGACAACCACTTAACCGCCTGAATGTCCGAATAAAAGAAATGCATAAATACCAGCAGAAAAGCAAAACTCAGTCCCACAAATGCATTCATGGGCCAGGAGGGTAGTGAAACACCCTGTCCGCCTGATATCCATTCCAAAATACTTCCGATAATAAGGATGATCAAACTGACGGTGAAGCCTTTCCGGTATTCTTTTCCAAACTTGCCTGATTCTTTATTTTTCATCTGATTGCTGTGTTTTTCGGGAAAGTTCAAAAATAGGATATTTTTTTATCACTAAAGAAAATTCCGGTTGTTATAGATTCTTTTTTTAATTGATTATAAATAGAGTCCGTCAATAGTAAGGTGTTCGGATCATAACCGAATCCGCCAAATGGCAGTGAGCTCAGCGAAGCTGATGTTCGAGATCAAGCCTGCCCGCCTAAGGATGGCCAGAGCAACGGCAGGCGGGCCTGCCCCGTGCTAAAACGGGGGCGCGAAAAAATTTTATTTCAAACAAAGACGTTATAGTGCAGATCGTTCATTATCAATGAATTAAATAATCCAAATCGGTTATTTTAAATGATTGGTATTCAGTACTTTATAAAAGAAATACGATGTATTGTTTTAGAGACCCTCGTAAATAACCCTTCGATAGACAAACTCCGCTATCCATTAATATAAAACTATTTTATGAAAATTATGCCTGGAGTTTTGTATTTTTACTGAAAACAAAACTCATATATCATGAAGAAATTTTTTAAGGTATTTTTTATCATAGTTCTTGCGCTTTTCCTAGTTATACTTGCTATTCCTCTGGCCTTTAAAGGGCAATTGTCGGAAATTGCCCAAAGGGAAATAAATAAAAACATTAAAGCTGAAGTAAACTGGACCGATTTTCATGTATCTCTTTTCAGGGGATTTCCTGATCTCAGAGTTTCTATGCAAGGCATGTCGGTTAAAGGAGAAGGGGCATTTGAAGAAGATACACTGATTTCTTTTAAAAATTTTTCCGCCGATGTTGACCTGTTTTCGGCGTTTTCGGGTAATGTTAAGGTGAATTCCATTATTCTCGACCGCCCGGTTATCAGGGCGATAGCTCTGGATGATACTACTGTTAATTGGGATATTACCTATCCTTCCGAAGAAATTGAGGAGGAAGAACCGGATACCGCTGCGATGGAATTTGAGATTTCCCTGAAGGAGTTCAGGGTAAATGATGCTCAGATCAGCTATTTCGATGCGCTGAGCTCTACCTTTGCTTCTTTGGAGAATTTCAATTTCCTGCTATCGGGAAATATGTCAGAGGAATACACGGATCTGAATGTTCAATCCTCAACAGAGTCCCTAACGGTTGACTACGACGGAATAAAGTACCTGAACAATGCATTTTTCAGCTTTGAGGCATTGCTTGGTGCGGATATGAAAAACATGAAATTTGATATTAGCAACAATGAATTCAGGTTGAATGAAATTATATTGGGGCTGGAGGGATTTTTTGAAATGAATGAGGATGAGGATATTATCCTTGACCTGAAATTCTTTACACGCGAAACTGCCTTTAAATCACTACTTTCTATGATTCCTGCCGTATATATGGAAGATTTTCAGGATTTGAATACTTCGGGAACTTTAATAATAGAAGGTACTGCAAAAGGAAAGATTTCCGATACTACACTGCCGGATGTTGATCTGCTATTACAGGTAGACAACGGATATCTTGCATACCCTGATCTTCCGGAATCGGTTGAGAATATCAACCTGGATCTCAAGCTGTTTTATGATGGCGTTGCAGAGGATAATTCCCGGATTGACCTTGACCGGTTCCACATGGATATTGCCGGAAATCCATTGGATATGAATTTCAGCATAAGGACTCCAATTACCGACATGCAAATGAACGGAGCCTTAAAGGCAAGTTTGGATTTTGCTTCTTTAAAGCAGGCTCTTCCTCTTGAAGATATGAAACTGGAAGGTAAATTGAACACCGATATCCGGATGATGGGAAAAATGTCTGACATAGAGAATGAGAACTATGAAGACTTCAGGGCTGACGGTTTCCTGGAAGTTATGAATGTTATGGCGGAAGGAGGAGATCTTCCTGTTCCTGTGAAGATTCATACTATGAAGATGAACTTTTCTCCTCAGTTTGTCAGTCTTCAAACATTCGACCTGTCTATGGGGAGAAGTGATATCCGGATGAATGGCCGGCTGGAGAATTTTATACCTTATGTATTAGAAGATGAAGTCATAAGAGGCGAATTGAATGTTAATTCAAATTTTCTTGATCTAAACCAGTTGATGGCTTCCGAAGAAACGGAGGAAACAGGAGAAGAGGATACTGTCGCACTGTCCGTCGTAAAAGTACCCGAAAACATCAGTTTTGAATTAAACAGTTCTGTTGCCAGACTTATTTATGATGAATTAGAGATCAGTGATCTAAAAGGTAAAGTCTTAGTGAAAAACGGTATCATTAATATGGAAAACCTGAGCATGGATGTTCTGGAGGGTAGTATGGTGATCAACGGAGAATACAATACCACCGATATCAGTACTCCTGTTATTGAAATGGAGATGGATATGAAAGATATAGATATCCAGTCATCTTTTCATGCATTTAATACGGTAGAGCAGCTTGCTCCGATTGCCGGAATGGCCAGGGGAGATGCTTCGGTATATTTCAGTTTTGTTAGTTTTCTGGATAGTACAATGAACCCGGTAATGAACTCGATAGTTGGCAGGGGAGAGCTGATAACGGGTGAGGTTAAGCTGGAAGACAGCAAGACCTTCAGTAAAATCGGGAATCTTCTGAACATGCCGGACCTGAGCGAGAGGAAATTTAAAGACATTGCTCTAACATTCGACATCAGGGAGGGGCGGGTATATGTAAAACCATTCGAAACCAGCCTGGGATCGACAAAAGTAATGATTTCCGGAAACCAGGGACTTGACCAGACCCTCGATTATGATATGAAATTCAAAATTCCCAGGGAACAATTTGGAAGTACCGCCAATGATTTCCTGGAAAATCTGGCTTCTGAAGCCCGGAATAAAGGCTTTGATCTGAATCCGGGAGATGTGATAAACGTGACGGTAAATGTAGGTGGTAGCTTTGATGACCCGGAGGTGAAACTGGGTTCCGGCGAGATTGTTTCCGATGCAAAAGGACAGGTAAAAGAAGCCGTGGAACAGCGGGTTCGTGAAGAAGTGGAAACGCTTAAAGAGGATGCCGTAGAACGTGTTGATGAGGAAATCGATAAAATCATGAAAGATGCTGAAGAAGAAGCTGAGCGGCTAAGACAGGCGGCTGAAGAAGCGGGTGAACGATTGATAGGCGAAGCGGAACTCAGAAAAAAGCAACTGGTAAGAGAAGCCGGCAATAATCCCATAAAGAAAATTGCCGCGGAAAAGACCGGAGACGGTCTGGTAAAATCTGCCCGTCAGCAGGCAGGAAAGCTTGAAACAGAAGCAAATGAAAAAGCCGAACAAATACTTGATAAAGCCAGAGAAAAAACAGAAGAACTGAAAAACAAGTAATCCAAAATCAAGAAAGGGGAGGGAGAGGCCTCCAATAACACTCCCTACCCCGCCCCCAAACCTTATATGCCCTTATGTGCCTTATGTGGTTAAAATCCCCATTCCCCAACCCTCATGTTCCCTTATGTGCCTTATGTGGTCCAAAAACATTCTTAGCAATTATCACAAAACAAAAAAGGCCGTCCACAAAGACGACCTTTCATTTTTATAAAGACTAAAACCCTTAAAATCTTTTTTCCTGAATTCTTGCTCTTTTTCCGGTAAGTCCGCGAAGATAATATATTCTTGCTCTTCTTACACGTCCTCTTTTATTCACATCTATCTTTTCAATAAAGGGTGAAGAAGCAGGAAATATTCTCTCAACTCCGACATTACCAGACATTTTTCTAACAGTGAAGGTTTCCCGTGTTCCGGAACCCTTTCTCTGAATTACTGTTCCGCGGAACATCTGGATTCTTTCCTTACTTCCTTCTTTGATTTTATAGTGTACCGTAACCGTATCCCCGCTATTAAAATCGGGCAATGTATTCTCGGTAGCAAACTCTTTTTCAACAACTTTCATTAAGTCCATTCCGGTAGGATTATTAATAATTAGTATGCAAATTTTTAACAGGCTGCAAATGTATAATATTTTTTGAATAAGAACAAGAAAAATTTAAAAGGATTTCAGCAGAATTGATGCTAATTAATTTCCTTCATCTGGTACCAGCAGTTTATCCCCCGTATCTTCAATAACCTTCTTTTTCCATGAATCGGGATAACCGGGTTGGTCGGGCGATGCCGGATAACCATAAGGATTCCGTTCAAACACGCCTTCGGATTCTTTTTTAATATTGCCGTCGATGTATTTCACCAGAAGGAATTCTCCCAGTTCTCTCCATTCCTTAACTGTCTGGTTACCTGCATTAACAGAATAATCAGTGATAAATTCAATGGCTGCATCTTCATCATTCTTCATTAATTCCAGGGCTGCTTTATCAACGGCGCTCACTTCTTTTACAAATTGTTCTTCCATAGCCGACTGTACTTTCTTCACATCTTCCATCATATAGTTATACCCGAGATATGCGAAATTTGAAACAAAACTGAAGGTCCAGAAAGCCGAAGTGGGAGAGTAGGTGAGAAGGTCACCATTGCCAACTTCATAACTTTCAGGTACGTGGGTTATTCCGCAGTACATTGGAACATAAACGGTTGCAGCTGCATCGTCAACGCCAAACCATAGGATCCCCCCAATCGGATCGGGTAACCAGGAGCGGGATTCACTTACAAAAGAAAATCCGGTTTGCTGTGTGGCTGTGGCTCTTTCATTACAATAGGTTTTGTCGTCTCCCTCAACCGACCAGGTAAGAGGTCTCCAGCGGTAGGGCAGGCCAAAAGGTCCGGCTCCGGCATCTGCCGACATATCGTAGGGGGTTCCTTCAAGATGGTCTCTCATAAAAGCCATGAGATCACGATTGGACAATTTGCGGTTGGGCTTTATCCAGAGTGGCATACGTTTTTCAAGTTCATGACCGGAAACATATCCAAGGTATTGATCCATGTCGTCATTTATTCTTCTGAAAAACGACCATACCCTCATTTCACAAAAACGAGCCCCTCCGAAATCGACTGGTGCATAGACATCTGAAAAACTAAAATCCTTGTCTTTTCCTTCAAACCAGCCGAATTCCCGTGCAACATCAATTACATCGTTTGCATAAACGGTGGTAATCTCGGGATTGAAAATTTCATCCAGATCATCAGATGAAATGGAAGTTTTATCATTTTCCAATGGGAATGTCTGTATTCTGGCCTGGTTTGCATGACCAGACACGTAACCATCGGGTACCATTCTTGCTACCCATACGATACCGGTATTGCCTTCTCCTTTTCCGATCAGTTCCATGATCCATACTTCATTGGGGTCGGATATAGAAAAAGATTCCCCGGAGCTGTAGTAACCGTATTCAGATGTTAATTCAGAGATGATCTTAATAGCTTCACGAGCAGTTTTTGCTCTCTGAAGTGTAATGTATATTAAAGAACCGTAATCAATAATACCTGTTGTGTCTCTCAGGCTGCTTCTCCCGCCGTAGGTTGTTTCCCCGATTGCCAGCTGATGTTCGTTCATGTTGCCCACCACCCTGTAGGTATGTGGTACCTGCTTTATCTGTCCCAGGTATTTATTCGTATCCCACTCATACACATCCAGCAAGCTTCCTTTCTCGTGATCCGCTGCAGGCCAGAAATATAATTCACCGTAAAGAACATGCGCGTCGGCTGCATAGGTAATCATCGTTGATCCGTTTACTGAAGCCGATTTTGTCACCAGAAAATTCGTACAGGCTGTTGCAGGCAGGATTGCTGTACTCAAATAAACAAACAGCGCTGTCCCGGTAAAAATTAATAGCTTTTTCATAAAAATGGATTAATTAATGAGTAAATAATTTTCGAAATCTATAATAAAATAAAACGTATAGCGTTTTCATAAATTGTGTGCAATGTTATTTGTGTTTGTCCGAAATTTTCAATTCCGTATTATGTTATGGACAGGTGCAAATCGGGGATAAAAATATATAATATTATCTTCTTTTTAAAAGTTAAATACCTTTTTAGTCCCCAGCAAATGAGTTTGCGATAAACAAAAAATAACTGGAGAAGTGGAGTCTTTAAATAAAGTTACATGTAAGATAGCTCTATCTTTAGTAATTAAAATGTCGTATTTTCTTAAACATAAATATTGTTTAAAATAATTTTCGAATATTTTTTCTTAACATGCCGATATTTGTGTTAAAAATTGTGAAAAAGTTATAATTTTTCAAATATACCCCTTATATTTGTAGCGGTTATTTGAAAAAAGAGGTAGTTAACATTAAAATAACAATTAATTAATTAAATTTTTATTTAAAGTATAACAGAAAATTATTAGTTTTGTCACGTAATCATTTTAAGATTATTTGACCCTGGCACGAAAATTGAAAATCATTATTCAGGGTTTATATAATATAAGAGTAGTAGTTTTAGTTAGTAGTTTAGTTAGTAGTTTTAGTTGGTAGTTTTAGTTAGTAGTTTGAGAAAAAAGGATTCGCTGTGACAGCGGGTCCTTTTTGTTTTTACAAGGTATTTTTTCAGAGGCTTTCTCGTGTAATTGAGCATTTTTTCGGCGAGCAGACACAAATCCGGGTTAAACAAGCGCAAGCATACGAGAGGTGCTATCCGAACGCACACGTTCGACAAAGTCAAACATCTGAATCCTAATGTTCGAACATCAGCTCAAGGATCTCTTTTCTGTCGGAATCATCGAGGGTATGTACAAGTCCGCTGGATTCATGTTTATTCATCAGGCTCAGTATTTCTTCGAAATGCTCTTTGCTTATATTTTCTTCCTGGAGGCTTACCGGACTTCCTGTGCGTTTGAAAAAATCCTCAATACCCTTAATACAGGCATCAGCATCCCTGACTCCGAAGAGTTGTTTTCCCAGACCTGCCATTCTCTGCGGAATTCTTTCCTTCATCTTTTTTAACCAGGCAGGGTAGGCAATGGATAAAGCCGCACCATGAGGAGTGTCATATAGAAAAGAAAGAACATGGCTCAAAGCATGGACACCCCAGTCACCGCTTATCCTTCCGTAAGAAGTAAGACCATTAAGTGCCGTGGTAGCAGCCCACATTATCTTGGCTCTTAACTCATAATCCTGGAGGTTATCCATAAGTTCCGGACCATAATCCATAGCTTCTTTAATTATTCCTTCAACGAACCGGTCCGACAAGCTGGCATCTCCCTCACCGAAATATGCTTCCAGTGCATGGGCTGTAAGATCGACAATTCCGTAAGCAGTATAATTTGCGGGCACAGTCAGTGTATATGAGGGGTCGAGAAAGGAATGCCGGGGAAACATTACATTGTTTCTATATCCGATCTTTTCTTTTGTTACAGGATTCTGAAGAACGGCCACAGGATTCATTTCTGTGCCTGTTGCAGCAAGTGTCAAAACCGACACAAGGGGGATTGCCCGTGGCTCATTTAGCCGGTATTTCATTATATCCCAGGCCTTTGCCTCTGAAGCTATAGCAACTGCTGTGATTTTTGCCGAATCTATTACACTCCCTCCACCTACTGCGACTATGGAATTCACCCTATTATCTATTCCTATCTTCGCAGCTTCATCGACATCACCGGCCAGGGGATTTGATTTAATGCCGTCATATTCAACTATCTCAGCATTTATCAATTCCAGTTGCTGTTTCACATCATCATAACTCCCGTTTTTGAGAACAGAACCTTTTCCATACATTAACAATATCTTCTTCCCAAGGGGAAGTACAACTTCTCCCAGGTCTGACACAACCTTTCTTCCAAAATGTACTTTTGTCGGATTATAAGCGATAAAATTTTCCATTGGTATTTATTGTTATTTTGCGTGTATAAATGGTGTGGATGAAATTAACAAATTTATGATAACCAAGGTTGCATCCGGAAGTGAAAAACCTGGTGACTGGCCGGGAAGTCCTTCGTTATATTGCTTATTCTGCTGTTTATGTTGAAACCCGCCTAACCGGCTAATAATGTACCGGACCTCCGTATAATATTCCCCCGCAATTATCCTCCCGTGCACCGGTTACAGAAGCAAAACAATTATTTTTACCTTCATATCGCAGAACTCCCAGAAATGCGAAGATCAGAGCCTCTTTAAAATCCACGATTTCTTCCTCCGGGACGATCAGTACTGCGGATGTTTTTTCAACTATCTTTTCGATAAGGAAACTATTTTTCGCTCCTCCACCAGTAACCAATACTTTCGTATTTCTGTTTCCCTTAATGCTATTGGAGATCATTTCTGATATATGTTCATATAAGCTTGCAAGAAGATCCACGGGGTTGAGATCGTGTTTTTCAATCAGTGGATTAACGTGTTCACTGAGAAATTCCCTGCCGGTAGATTTTGGCGGACTATCTCTGTAATACTCCAGTGAGTTTAAGGAATTGCAAAGTTCCTGATGAATTTCACCCCTTCTGCCTAACTCGCCGTAATTATCATAAGCATAGCCCATTGCCATGGCTGCATCGTTAAGGAGGGTGTTTACCGGACAAATATCATAAGCTATTCTTATTCCCTTTTCCCTATAAGAAATATTGGAGAATCCTCCCAGGTTAAGACAATAATCATAACCGGAAAATAGATATTCATCTCCTGCCGGCACCAGTGGCGCTCCCTGTCCGCCAAGAGCGATATCGAGATTCCTGAAATCTGAAATTACCTTTATCCCTGAAGTTGCATAAATGTTATGACCATTTCCGATCTGCATGCTTCCAGCTTCAGACGGTTCATGAAATACCGTATGGCCATGTGACGCAATAAAATCGGGTTTTAGGGCATGCTTTTTAATAAACTGGGCAATCATTTCTCCAAGATAATCCCCATATTGATGGTCAAGCCGGAAGAGTTCCCTTCCTGAAAGCCGGTCTGCATCCCTGAGTCTGTTTTTCCATTCCCGGTTATAAGCAAACGTTTCGGATTCGACGATCCTGAATGTATAGTCATTCTCCGTCCTGTCAAATGTGCAGAAGGCGATATCGACACCGTCGAGCGAGGTGCCGGACATACAGCCGATCACTTTATATGTATTGTGGATGGAGCGCATTTTCCGGTAATAATGTTTATCTTTTGTTCATTACCAGAAGAAACCGGAATGGAACATTGCTTTGTTACCTCTTTTATCCTCAACGTATATTTCAATTTCATGATTTGCTCCCTTTTCAATTACATCAGGATCGAAAGTGTGAAAAAGAAGCTCATTTTTGGGATCATATTCAAAAAGCACCCATGTGTTATCAATAAAACCTCTATAGGAACCGATTTCAGACAGGTTATCCCGTATAATAAACCGGATATTCTTTTTACCTCTCATGTCTGAATTTTTACTGAAATTTATCGGGATTATCTTTGGCGCTATTGTGTCGGTCAGAATGCCATACCTGCCAAATTCTCTGGTCTTTATCATTAACCAGTCATCATTTTGAATTTCACCTCCCTGATAGGATGGGGTTCCGTTGGCATGGTATTTTACAATACATGCCTTATCGAGAAGAGAGGGAGGGATGCCTTCTGCTTTTACCATAAGCTTTCCGGACTTATGAAGGGGAATGTTTTCATCACCGGTAATATGTATCCATGGATGCGGGGTGTTTTCAGAGGGGATTCTTAAATAGTTAAACTCTGCATCTTCATACAAACTTCCGGATGGCAGCTCGAGTTTTATCAAATGATTCTCAAAACTATTTGGGCGATCCCAATGAAAAACGTTCTTTGGTTCATTTTTATCAGGGGTAGGTTCGTTTTTGACCGTATTTCCCCTGATCAGAAAATTCAGCGATCGGCTATTGCCTTGTATGTCAGAAAATACGATTTTCACTTTTTTCGTCTGTCCGGGAAGAATGTCGGTAATTCCCTCATTTTTCATATAAGGATACATGGAAAGGGGGTTGTTCGGTTTTCTGAACAGCTGATGGACTCTTTCTTTTTCTTTTTGTTTTAAGTAATAATCTGTATGGGCATTGATATATCTTGTTTCTGCAAAGCTAAACTCATCGGCCTGAAAATGATAAATCAGCTCATCATCCACGAACATTTTAATAAAATGAATACCGCATCGGTTGTTAACTCCGTTCAGGAAATCATAAACTTCCATTCCGAAAGAAACCGGTGAATCAACTATCAGGGTATCGGTGGTTTTAAGTCTGTAGGTTTTTCCATCCAGAAATAATCCGGTTTTTTTTCTGGATCTTACTGTCCTTCTTTCTCCTTTTCCTTTGAAAGAATAAACATAAAAATTAAATATCCGGGGATCAACATTATCATGTATGTTAAAACTAAACTTTTGAGGATTCAGCGGGTGCTGATTGGCTGCATTTCTGACTTCGAAATGCAGATGGGGCCCTGAGGAACTTCCAGTATTGCCCGAATAGGCAATGATTTCACCTTTTTTTATTACTAATTCATTCTTTGCAGGGTAAATATCAAGGCCATGGATCCGGTTCCTGTACTGGTGTTTCTTCACGTATTCCCTCACAGGACTTTCATATTCGGAAAGATGCCCGTATACAGAGGTGTACCCTCCGGGATGATTGATGTACACAGATTTCCCATAGCCATTTGTCTGAACCTTGATCCTTGATACATAGCCGTCATCAATAGAACGGATGGGTTTTCCAATTACTCCTTGAGTTTTTATATCAATACCTGAATGAAAATGGCCGGACCTGAGCTCAGCAAAGCTACCACTGAGGAAAATTTGAAAATCTACAGGGGAAACAAAGGTTTGGGCGGATAAATATTCGGTGAATACTATGTTTTGAAACATTGCTGTTATAGCCATCTGCAAAATCAATCTCCTCATGGTGTTAAAGTCTTTTAATGGTGATTTTTATGATGTAAAGCTAAAATTTTCCCTGGTTTGGTGGAAAAATAAGGACGTTTTTTTTTTATTTGTGAAAGCAGTGTTATATTTGCATTAATCAAATATTAAAAATGAACGCTGATCAAATCGAAATACTGGGGACACTCAGAAGCAGGATTAAGGAGATAATGACAGCACTAGAAAATGAAAAAAAGAGAAATTCAAAACTGGAAAGAGAATTTAGTGCTTTGAAAGTTAAATACGGTCAGCAGGAAAGAAAAATTAATGAGTTAGAGCATAAATACAATAACTTGAAATTGGCAAAAGTGTTGACTGAGGGAGATGAGGGGGTACATGATGCCAGGATAAAAGTTAACAGCATTGTGCGGGAAATTGATAAGTGTATTGCTCTTTTAAATAGATAATTTGGTTTGATGGACGATAAACTTTCCATAAGGGTTAATATAGCAGAAAGGTATTATCCTTTACGGATTGAAAGAGAAGAAGAAGAGAAAATAAGAAAAGCAGCCAGACTGATAAATGAAAAGATTTTACAGTATAAGCAAAAGTACATTGACAAAGACGCACAGGATTTTGTTGCAATGGCTGCATTACAGTTTGTTATTCAGTACATTGAACTTGAATCTGAATCCAAATCATCAGCTCTCGAAGAGAGTTTAAAGGAATTAAATGATGAAATTGGAGTGTTTTTAAAAGGAGAGTAATAGCGTTCTTTATATAAAAATATTTTACAAGAGCTACCCGCATTGTTTCTTCAACCATTTGTGAAACTCAACAGTTAAAACATTGGAGTAAAGCTCAGTTCAACCCAGAGCAGGCCGTAACCCTTCGGGGTATTGCTTCGGCAATCAACGGAAACTCGATCTGAACTGGCAGTTCCAACCATATCTAATGGGGTTTTAATAAATCTTGAAGAAACCTTGCGGGTTTTTTTATAAATAAATTGAAATCATGATACTAAACATAGTGATGGTTATTCTGCAGTTTCAGGTCTGGACATTTCTTACCGGACTTATCGGGCTGCTTTTAGGAGGTATAATTTCATGGGCTTTGTTTCAGGCGGCTTTAAGAAAGAAGAGCAACAACATTCTAAAAGAAGCCATGACCGAAGCAGAGCTGATCAGAAAGGATAAAATCCTTCAGGCAAAAGAGAAGTTTCAGGAACTAAAGACCGAACACGAAAAGATCATAAATGAGCGAAATGCAAAACTCTCCCAGAAAGAAGCTGCATTTAAACAGAGGGAAAGCGCACTATCCCTTAAATACGAAGAGATCCAGCGAAATAATAATGAAATTGAAGCCATAAGACAAAACCTGGATGTTCAGATGGAAGTTGTTGAAAAACGGAAGGCAGAGCTGGACCGGGCACACATTCAGCAGGTAGAACAACTCGAAACCATCTCTGGCTTGTCGGCCGATGAAGCTAAAGCACAGCTTGTAGAATCCTTAAAGGATGAAGCCAAACATGAGGCAATGGCCTTTACAAGCGAGATTGTTGAAGAGGCGAAAATGACGGCAAACAAAGAAGCCAGGAAGATCGTCATTAAAACCATTCAACGGGTTGCCACGGAACAGGCTATTGAGAATTCGGTAACTGTTTTCAACATTGATACCGATGAACTTAAGGGTCGGATCATTGGTCGTGAAGGCCGCAATATCAGAGCTCTTGAAGCTGCTACAGGTATTGAGATCATCGTTGATGATACTCCGGAAGCAATTGTTCTCTCGGGTTTCGATCCCATACGAAGGGAGACAGCGCGTCTTGCCCTGCATCAATTAGTATCAGACGGAAGGATCCATCCGGCCAGAATTGAGGAGATTGTTCAAAAGACCCGGGAACAAATTGAAGAAGAGATTGTTGAGGTTGGAAAAAGGACTGCAATTGATATGGGTATTCATGGCCTGCATCCGGAGATTATCCGTCTGGTAGGTAAAATGAAGTACCGCTCTTCTTATGGACAAAATTTATTACAGCATTCACGGGAGGTCGCAAATTTAAGTGCAATAATGGCCTCCGAACTGGGATTGAATGCAAAACTAGCCAAGAGAGCCGGACTACTCCATGATATAGGTAAAGTGCCTGATGATGAACCGGAACTGCCCCATGCCATCCTGGGTATGAAACTTGCCGAAAAATATAAGGAAAAACCGGATGTTTGCAATGCTATCGGAGCGCATCACGATGAGGTGGAAATGACTACACTGATCGCACCCATTATACAGGTATGCGATGCCATCTCCGGAGCAAGACCTGGTGCCAGAAGGGAAATTGTAGAATCATATATAAAGCGACTCAAGGAACTTGAGTCTCTTGCATTATCATACCCCGGAGTTATGAAAACCTATGCCATCCAGGCAGGAAGGGAACTGAGGGTAATTGTGGGGAGTGAAAAAGTTACTGATAATGAGGCCGAATCCCTCTCGTACGATATTGCGAAGAAGATTCAGGATGAAATGACGTATCCGGGACAGGTTAAAATTACGGTTATTAGGGAAACGAGGGCTGTTAGTTTTGCTAAATAGTGCCTGTCCATAATGTCCGATATCTGCTGCGTTATGCTCGCCCGCCTCGGGCGGCCTCCGCTTTTTCCGGCTTGTGTCTCCTCACTCTGTTGCAAGCCTTGATATCGAACATTGTGATCCAGACACTCAACTTTATGGATAAGCACTACTTACACTCTCACCAATACCGATTTATCGGTATGACTTACTAGATAATGCAAAAACATTATCGACTAACTTTTATGCGCGACTTGATATCGAACATTTATCCCGATAGCTATCGGAACAGACACTCGACTCTATTGACAGACTTTAAATAATTAATTATGAGAGTATTAATTACAGGAACTGCCGGGTTTATTGGATTTCATCTCGCTAACAGACTGGCATCGGCTGGTCATGAGGTTTTGGGTATAGATAGTATTAACGACTATTATGATGTTAAATTAAAAATTGACAGATTAAAGTTTTCCGGTTTCGATCTGAAGGATGAGAGTTTTAATGAAGAACATCTTGTCAGTAAAAAATTTGACAGCTATCGGTTCAGTAAAATTAAACTGGAGGAGAAAGATAAACTCCTGAACCTTTTTGAATATTTCAAACCTGAGATTGTGGTTAATCTTGCGGCCCAGGCAGGGGTGAGATATAGCCTCACCAATCCTGAAGCCTATATTGATTCGAACATTACAGGTTTTCTGAACATCCTTGAATGTTGTAGACGATATCCGGTTAAGCACTTACTTTACGCCAGTAGCTCCAGTGTGTATGGTTTGAATAAAAATATGCCCTTCTCTGTGAAAAGCAATGTTGATCATCCTGTAAGCCTTTACGCAGCCAGTAAGAAGTCGAATGAGTTGATGGCCCACACCTATAGTCATTTGTTTAAGGTGCCTTCTACCGGATTGCGTTTTTTTACGGTTTATGGACCCTGGGGAAGACCTGATATGGCTCTTTTCCTTTTTACCAAAGCTATTCTGGAAGGAAAGCCCATTCGTGTATTTAATCACGGAAAAATGGAAAGGGATTTTACCTACATAGATGATATTGTAAGCGGAATTGAAAAAATACTACTCAATCCCCCTGTGGAAGATAAAGGCTGGAATCCCCTGGATCCGGATCCCTCATCTTCATCTGCTCCCTACCGGATTTATAATATTGGTAATAATAACCCTGTGCCTCTACTCGACTTTATTCAGGCCATTGAAAAGAAGACCGGAAAGGAAGCCATTATGCAAATGGAAGATATTCAGCCGGGTGATGTAGTTAAGACCTGGGCTGATGTACAGAGCCTGATAGATCATTATGATTATAAACCGAAGACAAAAGTTGAGGAAGGAATACAGCACTTTGTTAGCTGGTACCGCAATTATTATAAATGCTAATACTACTCTTTCTGAACAATCTTTAGTAAAGCGCCTATTTCGCGCATTTTATCTGTATAACCCAGTTTTTCATAGGAAAAAAGGAGATTTCTGATAACCCTCTCAATAGTCGTTGAGTTTGAGCAGGGAATATAGTATTCCTTTCTGGGTTCGAGCTTTTGCTGATGAAGAAAATTATCAATATCCTTTTTGCTCAGTACATTACCTCTGTTATATGGATTAATGTAAAAAAGGACTCCTGTCCCGTCATCTTCAAAATGTGGGTCGGTGTAGGCAAGTATATAGTTCAGAGGCAGGTTTATTCCGTGTACCGGCAAACCCAGCTTACGGGCAACAGCCGAATAAATGATGGAAAGAGAGATGGGATTCCCTTTCCGGGTTTCAAGAACCTGATTGATATAGGAATTCCGCGGAGAATAAAAATTACTGGTATTTCTCGAGAATTTGTTGATAGCAAAAAGTATGTGATTGATCACTCTTACTTTTTCAAGAGCCGTCAGATTATCATGAAATTCCAGCCAAATCTCTTTTCGGAGAGCTTCGATTTGCTGCTCAATTTCAGAGAAATATAAATCGGGGTACTGATATTTTGCAATCAGAAATGCACCATAAAGCAGATCATCACTGCCGGAATTCTCCCATTTTATTAATTCCGCTTTAATAAAATTGAACTGAATATCCTGAATGAGCTCTTCGATCTTCTGTTGTAATGATTGATCAAGCGAAGTTTCCCATGCCCGTTCCAGGCTGGGAATGACACCCGTTCCCTTTTCCCTGATTTTCTCGGATACTGCTTCATGGACCCTTTCATCGGGGTCTTCAAGAAGATTAATTAATGCTATGATCTCTTTATCTTTCATTACCTGTAAACACTAGTCTTGCAAATCCTTTGCAATACGATCCAGTGTGAATGATATCAAATCCTGTACCACGCTTTTATGATCTTTAACAAATTCTCCGGTGATTCTGTTTGCAATAACGGAACAAATACAAATCGCCCTGTGTCCGAGTAATGCGCTGAGTCCAAAAAGGGCAGAACTCTCCATTTCATAATTAATTATCCGCAAGCCTCCAAAAGAAAAGTTGTGCATTTTATCATTAAGGTCAGGGTCGGTTACCGGTAAACGCAGTCTTCGCCCCTGTGGTCCGTAAAATCCGGGAGAAGAAAGGGTAATGCCCGAGAAAACATTTTGATTGAGAACATCGAAAAGCTGATCATCGGATTTTACAAAATAGGGAACAGGCCGTTTATCAAACCATTCAGTATGGGTTACAAAAGCTTTTTCTATTTTTTCTTCACATACCGAAAATCCATCACGGTAAAAGTGTATCAGCCCGTCAAAACCTGCTGCCATCCTTGTCAGTACGAAGCTTCCAGGAACCAGTTCTTCCTGTAATCCCCCTGTTGTGCCAATTCTGATAATATTCAGTTTTTTTTGTTCTTCACGGATTAACCTTTTATCCAGGTCAATATTTACCACTGCATCCAGTTCATTGAGCACTATATCAATATTGTCGGTACCAATTCCTGTGGAAATAACGGTTAATCGCCTTCCTTTATAATATCCGGTGTGTGTGACAAACTCTCTGTTTTCTATTTTAATATCGATCTTTTCAAAAAAAGAAGAAACTGTTTTTACGCGACCGGGATCTCCAACCAGGATCACGGTGTCTGCAACATGCTCTCTTCTGAGATTCAAATGATAAATACTGTTGTCCGGATTTAATATCAGTTCTGAATTTGCTAATTTGTTTGACATAAATACATTCTGTTTTATATATACAAAAATAAGACTATTTTTGCAGTATCATGATCAATATGATCATGGTTTATAAACAATTAATTTAGAATATTATGAACAAAAAAGGTCAATCGCTAATAATTGGGGGTGTCGTTATATTATTCATTGTCATCATTTTTGGAAGTAACATGTTTTATACGATTAAACCAGGTGAACGTGCAGTAATTTTTAAAAAATTTACAACCGGTCTGGTAAAAGACAAAATTTATGATCCTGGATTTCATATTATTGCTCCCTGGAATGAATTGATTAAATACAATGTCAGGGAACAGAGAACTGAGGAAACAATGGATGTGCTCGATAAAAATGGTCTTACACTTGCCGTGGATGTATTTGTCAGATACAATCCGGTTATTGAAAAGATAGGTTTTCTTCATGAAGAAATTGGTACTGAATATGTCACCATTATAGTAATTCCTGAAGTAAGATCAGCAGTACGGAGAATAATGGGTAAATATGCAGCAGAAGAGATCTATTCAACCCGTCGTGCGGAAGTTGAAGACGAAATTAAATCTGAAACAGCTGCAGTTCTTAATAAAAAGCATCTTTTCATGCAGGAACTTCTTATCCGCTCCATAAAACTTCCAGAGCAACTGAAAACGGCAATCGAAATGAAATTAAAACAGGAGCAGGAAGCTCTTGCATATCAGTTTCGTCTCGACAGAGAAGAAAGTGAAGCGGAAAGAAGAAGGATCGAGGCTGAAGGTATTGCTGCATTTAACCGTATTATCACTGCATCTCTTACAGACAGAGTTCTTAAGCAAAGGGGTATTGAAGCCACAATAAAGCTTGCTGAATCTCCAAATGCAAAAGTAATTGTTATTGGATCGGGTGAAGAGGGACTGCCCCTGATACTCGGAGGGTCGAATTAGAGCTGGGATGTCTGAAATGTGTTTTTTAGTTTTGGGTTCTTTTAAAAGATAAATGCTTTTTGACAGCCTCGGACACTAATTAGGGAAATGAATGTTGAAAAAATTAGTTAGTATTTTAATTGCATTTTTGTTTATTTTATCATCCGGGCTCAATGCTAAACCCGCAAAAAAGCAGGTTGAGGCACTGAGAACCGGTAATGCTCCTGAAATAGATGCATACCTGAATGACCCCGTTTGGGATCATGGGGAAGCCGCAGGCGGGTTTACACAGGTCTCTCCCTACAATGGGAAGCCTGGTAAAATGAAGACTGAGGTTAAATTCGTTTATAACGACGAGGCAATCTATATTGGGGCTATGCTTTATGATACCAGTCCCGACAGTATTACAACGTATCTTTCCAGGCGCGACGATCATTCCTTATCAGATTATTTTGGTATATACCTGGATCCTTTCAATGACGGCCTGATTGCATACGGTTTTTTTGTTACTGCCGCAGGAGTACAGTCTGATATGCGGTCAGTCTCCGGTTCCAGCGATATGGTGGATGAAAGATGGGATGCGGTTTGGGAAAGTGCAGTCAGGATTGTAGATGAAGGATGGATAGTAGAGATGAAAATCCCTTATTCATCCCTGAGATTTCCTTCAGGAAATCACCGGGACTGGGGAATGAACATATTCAGAAGCATTCGCCGTTACCGGGAACTCTCGGCCTGGAATTACGTTAACCAGGAGGAGAACAGTACCAATGCCCAGGCGGGTATTCTTGCCGGCCTTATGGATATTAAACCTCCTGTCCGTCTTTCTGTCAATCCTTATGCAGCCACATATGTGAATAAGTACAAAGCCGCTGAAAACGCTGGCTATTCAGTAAAAGGAGGCCTTGATCTGAAATATGGTATTAGTGAAAGTTTCACCCTCGACATGATGCTGATACCGGATTTCGGTCAGGTGGAATCGGATGATGAAATTTTGAATCTTACTCCCTTTGAAACATATTACGATGAAAAGCGCGGATTTTTCATGGAGGGAAATGAGCTTTTTGAAAGAGCGGATATTTTTTATTCAAGAAGGATAGGTTCGACTCCTGAAGGTTTCTATCAGGTGAAAGAAAAGCTTCGTGAAAATGAATTTATAAAGACTAATCCCGGTGAGACTCAAATTCTGAATGCTACCAAAATAAGCGGGAAGTCCCGGTCAGGAATAAGTGCTGGTTTTCTGAATGCTATGACCAGACCTGTATATGCCGAAATTGAGGACTCACTTACAGGTAAAACAAGGTTGATGAATACACAGGAATTCAGGAATTATAATGTTTCCGTTCTGGAAAAATCGCTTCCTAATAATTCTTATGTTAGTATTATTAATACCAATGTATTTGGTGCGAATACTCCATATCTGGCAAATGTGACCGGGCTTGATACGAAAATTTCCAACAGGGAAAACTCCCATGCATTGTTCTTAAAATCTGCTTATAGCGGGAGAAGAGATCATGCAGGCAGTTATGACGACGGATTGTTTTATGATATGTCTTTTGCCCGTATCAGAGGCAATTTCCTCTGGAGCTTCAGACAACGCATGGAGACCGATAATTACAATCCAAACGATATGGGTTTTATTAGAGCTAACAATGAATTTTCAAATAGCCTTTCTTTGGATTATAATATTTATGAGCCTTTCTGGAAGATCCTGAGATTATACAACAGCTTTTTTGTGAACTATTCAACACTTTATAAGCCTTTTGAGTTTTCCAGGTTTTACCTTGGAATGAGAAATTCGGTTACTTTCAGGAACTATCTTTTTTCAGGACTAACCTTATACTACCAGCCGGAATCTTTCGATTGGTATGAACCCAGAGTGCAGGGACGGAAATTCATCACCCCGGGATATATTTACGGCAGAGCTTTTATTTCTTCCGATTACAGGAAAACTTTTGCTATCGATGCCGATATCACCCACAAAAGATCTTTTGAACATGACTCAAAATTTTTTGGATTTGGTTTGGGACCAAGGATCCGGATCAATGATAAGTTTTTTGTGGTATATAATTTCGAGAATAATATTCATGTTAACCTGCCTGGATATATCAGACATACAAAAACCGGAGACAGTATTTATTTTGGTCTGAGGGATATGAACACCTATATAAACACCTTCAACGCAGATTATACCTTTAACAATAAATCATCCTTAGGTTTAAGAGTAAGACATTACTGGTCATATCTTGAGTATAATACTTACTTTTTGTTGAACGCACAGGGCAGGCTGGATCCTGCAGAGCATTTCTCAGAACCGGGGAGGAATTATAATGCCTTTAATATCGACATGGTTTACAGTTGGTTTTTTGCTCCGGGAAGTGAAATAAGCCTTGTATGGAAAAATGCCCTTGAAGCAGATGAGAAAATGATACAGGACAGCTATACGGAGAATTTCAAAAATGCCTTGAGTGCTCCCATGTTTAACAGTATTTCATTAAAGATCCTTTATTACCTGGATTATAATCAGTTGAAGAAAAAGTTTGCCGGATAGTTTACTTTTCTTATTCATAACAGGCTGTCATTTTTTATATTTGTAAAAAAAACTTACTTCGATGATACAAAGGATTCAAAGTATATATCTTCTTGCGGCAACTCTATTATTCTTTTTTATGCTGAATAATCCCCTTGCCGAGATCGTTAGTACTGAAAATATGATAATTGAGTTGAACTATTTGCAAACCGAGGCAGTAACGCCGGATGACTATGAACCTCATTCCGTATGGCCGCTTACGGTTCTTATTATTTCCATAATGGTACTCGGAATAATCGCCATTTTCCTTTATAAGAAGAGAGTCCTTCAGATGCGTTTTTGTTTGTTCAATATTTTCCTGATGTTCGGACTGGTGGCAATGATATATTATTATGCAAAACTTGCTCCCATAGGAATTGAGCGGGCTGAAACTGTTTTTCTCTGGCCGATCGTAGTGCCTTTTATATCTATTATACTTACCTATTTAGCTCTGAAATCAATCCAGAAAGATGATGCACTGGTTAAGTCATGGGAACGGTTAAGGTAAAGCTGTTAAGAACCGCCGCCATCTGACGGTGAGATCAGCGAAGCTAAAGTTTGATATTAAGGTGCTCATAGGAGTTAGTCGATAATGTTTGTGTATTATCTAGTAAGTCATACCGATTAATCGGTATTGGTGAGAGTGTAAGTAGCGCCTGTCAATAGAGTCGAGTGTCTGTTCCGATAGCTATCGGGATAAATGTTCAAGATCAAGGCGCGGTCACGCCTGTCCGCGGTACTCCGGGAAATACCGCTTAAAATAAACATTGGATGAGTATTTTGGACATTATGGACAGACTCTAAATAGTGTCTGTCAATAGAGTCGGGTGTCTGGATCATAACCGAATCCGCCAAATGGCGGTGAGCTCAGCGAAG
>CAYRTD010000060.1:0-22499 GCA_964426915.1 uncultured Bacteroidaceae bacterium
GCGGCCGAAGGGAGGCGCTAGGCGCCTACGCTAAAGCTTCAGCGACAGCGTGCGGAGGCACAAAATTTTAAATCGGAGTATCCGCTGCGGCGGATTCGAGGAATTAAAATTTTCGCAGCAACGCCGATATCGGACATTATGGACAGACTAAGTAGTGTCTGTCAATAAAGTCGGGTGTCTGTTCCGATAGCTATCGGAACATAATGTTCAAGATCAAGGCGCGCAAAAATTTTAAACCGCAGTATACTAATGTATTCGAGGATTTAAAATTTTTGCATCAACGCAGGTATTGGACTTTATGGACAAACTCTAAGTAGGGTAGTGCAGTGGTAATTTGTTCTCTAAATGAAATTCGGAATTTAACAAATAGTGCTGCATTGAAACATGTTTTTAGGTATTTTTACCTTAAAGATTTCAGTTATTTTTGAAAAAAAAATGAATTTATGGATCAAACACTTGTTGAAAAAATTTTGGCTGATCATTCGGGAAAGAAATATGTCAGACCCGGTGATATTTTGGACATTAGCATTGATGCCCGGGTGGCAAGAGATTTTGGTGGTGCCAATGTAGTAAAGAATATTGAGGATCATGATCTGGATATCGATGATCCTTCCAAAACCCTCTTTACCTTTGACTGTAATCCAACGGGCTCTGATCAGAAATATGCCGCAAACCAGCATATTTGCCGAAGCTTTGCAAGGAATAGGGGAATAAAGGTTTACGATATAGATAAAGGAATCGGTACTCATATCCTGATAGAAGAGGGTTTGGCCTATCCGGGTTCAACTGCGGTTTCTACCGATTCTCACGCCAATATTCTCGGTGCGGTCTGTGCTTTTGGTCAGGGAATGGGCGATAAGGATATTGCAGCCGCCTGGAGTAAGGGCAAGGTCTGGTTCAAAGTTCCCGAATCTGTCAAGATTGTTTTAAAGGGAAAATTCCCCATGGGCATATCGGCCAAGGATATTGCACTGAACCTGTTGGATCATTTTGGTGCCAACAGCTTGTTGGGAAAGTCCATTGAGATCTATGGTGATGCTGTTGAAAATCTGACTATTGACGATCGTATTACTATATCTTCAATGGCAACGGAAATGGGAGCTATTATTCTTTTATTCCCCCCTAACCGCGAAGTGATCCGCTATTGTCAGGCCCGTTCAGGTAAAGTATTGGAAATGATAAAAGCTGATCCGGATGCTGAATATGCCGATAGAATAGAGCTGGACAGTTCAAAATTTAAAATTCTAATCGCAAGACCCGGCAAGCCGCATGATACGGTAAGCATTGACTCTTTAAAAGAGGTAAAGATCGATTCTGCTTTTATAGGTTCCTGCACAAACGGACGCATCGAAGATATGAGGGTGGTGGCTGAAGTGCTGAAGGGAAGAAAAGTTGCGCCTGGTGTTGTGTTAAAAATAGTTCCTTCTACAGATCTGGTATGGCAGCGTTGCCTCGATGAAGGTTTGCTGGAGATTTTTAAGGAAGCAGGTGCAATGGTATCCAATGCGGGTTGTGCAGGTTGCGCTGCCGGACAGGTAGGCCAAAACGGTCCGGGTGAGGTCACTATCAGTACAGGAAACCGGAATTTTCCCGGTAAACAGGGGAAAGGAGAGGTTTATCTTGCCTCTCCTGCAATTGCCGCTGCTTCTGCCGTAGCAGGATTTATCACTTCACCCTTGCATATTCCGGATAAAGCTGCAGTATTTGAAAGGAGAACGGATCCGGAGACCCGTGGAAAGAAGAAAACCAGGGGAGGGAAAAGCTCCCGCCAACCCGATATTCTCGAAGGAAGAGCATGGTATATACCCATGGATAATATTGATACGGATATGATCTTTCATAACCGTTACCTTAGCATTACCGACACGGATGAAATGGGTAAATATACATTTGATAATCTGGAAGGCTATGAGGATTTTGCCGGAAAAGTTAAGGAAGGAGATATTTTATTCGCAGGGAAAAATTTTGGAGCCGGCAGTTCCCGGCAACAGGCTGTGGAATGTTTTAAATCGCTGGGTATTCAGGCGATCGTTGCAGAATCGTTCGGAGCCATCTATGAAAGAAATGCCATTAACGCGGCACTCCCCATTCTTAGCTGTGAGAATATTGATAAATTGAAACTAAAAAACGGGGAAAAAGTAAAAATTGATTTAAAAACCGGAGAAATTTCTAACTTTGCAAAGAAAATTAGTGTAAAAGCTAAGGAATTTTCAGAAGTTCAGATGGAAATTTATAATAACGGAGGATTATTCTGAAAGTACTACTAAATTTTAAAATCTAAAATATGAAGTTGATTATTCCTGAGGGATACAAGCCTCTCCTTGATCTGAAACAAACCGAAAAAGCCATTAAACTTGTTAAAGATAATTTTGAACTTGCCCTGGCTTCGGAACTGAGGTTACGGCGTGTAACAGCGCCTCTATTTGTTCTGAGGGGTACGGGTATCAATGATGATCTTAATGGTATTGAGCGGCCTGTTTCTTTCGCAATAAAGGATATGGATGAAAAGGTGGCGGAAGTAGTTCATTCACTGGCTAAATGGAAACGTATGATGCTCAGGGATTATGATATCCGTACCGGTTATGGAATCTACACCGACATGAATGCTCTGAGGCCTGATGAAGAGCTTGATAATCTTCATAGCATTTATGTTGATCAGTGGGATTGGGAAATTGCTGTGAGTCAGGAAGACAGAAATCTCACCTTCCTGAAGAACCTGGTTACCAGGATCTATGACACCATTAAAAGAACCGAGTTTCTGATCTATGAGTACTATCCGGAAATTGAACCCAAATTGCCGGAAAAGATACATTTTATTCACGCAGAGGAGTTATTGCAAAAATATCCCGGCCTTAGTCCCAAAGAGAGGGAGAACAGGATAGCGAAAGAATACGGCGCTGTTTTTATTATCGGGATCGGAGGTGATCTGAGTAACGGTGATCCTCATGACGGGAGAGCTCCTGATTATGATGACTGGTCGACAAAGAACAGCGATAATTATACAGGGCTTAATGGCGACATACTCGTATGGAACCCCATCCTTGAAATGGCTTTTGAATTATCCTCCATGGGGATCAGGGTTGATAAAGATGCCCTGGAAAAACAATTATCACTCAAGGGAGCTGAAGACAGGGCTGAATTACTCTTTCACCGGAGGCTTCTTAATAACGATCTTCCCGAATCGGTTGGTGGAGGGATCGGCCAGTCCCGCTTGTGCATGTTTTTACTCCGCAAAGCCCACATAGGGGAAATACAAAGCAGCATCTGGCCTGGCGAGATGGTTGATCATTGCAAAAAATCAGGTATTTTGCTTATTTAGACTTCATCTTATATTTTTTCTTAAATACCTTGCCCTTGTTGAATGGCAATATTCATAGCTCATTCAGAAGAGGGGGGGGTATTTTTTTGTGTGATTTTTGGCGACTGCAATTACATTGCAGTGAGGCGTTGTATCTTATAAGACCTTCGAGGTCTTAAAACCTCGAAGGTCTTAGGGAAAGAAAAAACACAAAATCAAAGAATCATGCAAATTCTGGAGCCACTCGAATTTGGTTGCACCTACCACATCTATAACCGGGGCATAAATAAATGCAACCTGTTTAGAGAGAATACGAATTATGAACACTTTATAAGACTGTACGATAGATATATTAATCCTATAGCAAATACGTTTGCCTGGGTGCTTATGAAAAATCATTTTCATTTCCTGGTAAAGATCAAAGAATACGATGAGATCAAGGAATATATGGAGAATTTGAAAGATAAAAAAGCGGTGTTAGCGCCTTACCGCTATTTTTCAAACCTTTTTAATGCGTATACCAAAGCACTTAATAAGAAATATGATCGTACAGGAAGTCTTTTTGAAAATAGATTCAAGCGAAAGGCTGTTAAAGATATTGATTACTTCAAAGGCCTCGTTTTGTATATCCATAATAATCCTGTAGAACATGGTTTTGTTGACGACCCGGGTAAATACTCCTGGTCTTCATATTTATCCTGTATTAGTCTGAAGTCTGCAACAATTGATTGTAAAGCAGTCGTTGGGTATTTCGATAATATCGGAAACTTCAAAACAATTCATCACGAGGAAATGGATTATGAGGAAATCGAAAAATGGCTGGGACTCTGAAGGGTTCTATTTTTCATCTGTTTCCAATATATAATTCACCAGCCCTTTCTTCTCCAAAATCTTATTTAACTTCTCGGGAAGGGGAGGAATTCTCACCTTTCTTTCACCTGAAATAATATCGCCATTTTGAAGATCCAGAGTCAGTTCGCCGGTTTCCCGGTAGTTTTCCACTGCTTCCGGACTTACGATAGCCAGAAGCCCCTGATTAATGGCAGACCTGAAGAATATCCGGTTCACCGATTTCACGATAACCGCTTCTATTCCCAGATGTGCAAGTCCAACAGCCGGATGTTCCCGTGAACTCCCGCAGCCGAAATTCTCTCCGGCAATGATGAGGTCTCCTTTTTTGGCTTTTTTGCTGAAATTGGGATCAAAACCCTCAAACAGATGCGGAATGATGGCCTCAGCATCGGAACTGAGTACATTATAGGTCAGGTTTCCTGCAAACATCTGGTCTGTGTTTATATTATCCGCATCAGAATAATCCCAGATCCTATCTTTTCTCCTGTTTTCATGCTTTTGAATCCCGGACATTTCTGAAGATTCAATTTTGTGGGGATATTTTTCATCACAAGGTGCCAACCGGGGGTCGGTAATTTTTCCTTTTACAGAGCTCCAGGCTACGGTAGCGGGTGAGGCCAGATAAATGGAAGCATTCTTGTTTCCCATGCGCCCCTTGAAATTGCGGTTGGCTGTGGAAATTACATTTATTTCATCTGCCGGTATGCCCTGGCCTGTCCCAAGACAGGGTCCGCAGCTTGTGCTGAGAATTGTTGCCCCGGCGTTCATCAGTATTTCCACTAAACCTTCTTTTATTGCCTGTAGATAGGTCTCTTTGGAGGCCGGTATTATCATTAACTGAAAACCTTCTTTAACGGGGAATTCTTTTAATATCTCTGCCGCAACACGAATGTCTTCAATGCGTCCATTCGTGCAGGTCCCTATAATTCCCTGCTGTACCGGAATGCCCTCTGTTTCGGCCACCGATTTTACATTATCAACATGATGGGGCAGGGCGACAAGAGGATAGATATCATCCAGATTAAGACTTATCTCTTTCGCGTACCTTGCATCTTCATCAGCCCAGACTGCCTCTCCGGGTTTAATCCTGCCATAAAATTCCTCCAGCACTTCATCAGCAGGAAAGACCGCATTTTTAGCCCCCATCTCGGAAGCAAGGTTTGCCAGGGTCATTCTGTCTGAAACAGTCAAATGTTTCACCCCCTCTCCATGAAATTCAATTGACATGTAATTTGCCCCTGCAGACCCGATCATGCCAATTATCCAGAGGGAGAGGTCCTTTGCATACACACCGGGAGCCAGCGCACCTTTAAGTGTTATCTTAAGAGAAGGGGGGACCCGGAACCAGGTCTCTCCCGTACGCCATATACCCGCAGCTTCCGTTCGGTCTATTCCCATTGCCAGGGTATTGAATGCCCCGGCTGTGCAGGTATGACTGTCGCTTCCTGCAATGATCATCCCGGGTTCTGCATGATAAGACATGATCTGATGACATATACCCTTTCCGGCATCGTAAAATTTCCTGATCCCCTGTTGTTTCACGAAATCTCTTATGGACTGATAATCATTTGCCAGCTTAACATTGGTTGGAGGGGCATTATGATCCAGAACAATAAGAAGCCGGTCCGGATCAAAAACAGCTTTGCCATTCATTTTTTCAAATGTCTTACGGATACTGGCCGTATTGTCGTGTGTTAAAATGAGATCCAGCTTACGAAAAACAATGCTTCCCTCATCGGCATTAAGCACTTTTTCAATAAAGGTTCTGCCCATGCTTTTTATTTACAAATATGAGTGAATTCCGGCTGAAAGTGAATAGAAAAGGATATGTTCTTTAAAATGAATTAATACAAAATACAGCTATTACTTCCCTGCATATTATCAGGATTTCTCTTCCCGGTACTCCGGGAAATACCGCTTAAAATTATGAGACACCTTCGCTATTCCTCGGAATCAGTTCGGCTAGATGATTTTGAAACTCAAAATCATAGTCTCACTGAGTAAATCGGACATTACGGGCAAACAATCAGGTGCTTACGAATTCAATGATCTCATCTCTGAATTTCTTTTTCCGGGTCAAACGTTCAGGATATTTACCCGAATAAAAAAGCAGGACATTAAAATGCGGATATTTTTTATGTAATTTCCGGTAAATTGATCTCAGCCGGGGTACCATTTTATCGTTGGAAGACCCTGTAAGCAATACCCGGCTTTCTATTTTTTTTATCTTCGGAACAACTACCCGTTGATCACTGTATTTTAGCTTCTCCAAAAAATCCAGATGATTATCCACAATAGCTTTCCAGTATTTGCCATGCTGTTTTTTCCACCTGTAACGTTCGAAGAAGCTCTTTTTTTTCTTTTTGGTTTCTTCGATCATCAGATCCAGATTCCCGTTCGATAATTTTTTTCCCGGAAACCCGTTCACCACAATATTCTTTACCTCAGGATCATTCCGGGAGGCCATTATCATCGTGACAATTGCTCCTCCGTGTATGCCAATGATGTTTATCTTTTTCACTTTTTTTTGCTTGAGAAAAGTCATCAGGATCTCTGCACATCTCTCGTAGTAATCCCTGGGAAATTTTTCCAGCCGGTCTGATAATCCGTGGCCGGGCAGATCGGGGATGATAAGTTTGAAATTAGCCTGAAAATATTTTACATGACTTTTGAATGTTTCAGAACTGTAGGTGTTGCCATGAAGCATCAGCAAGGGTGTTTTACCTTTTCCGGTTTCCTTGTAATGGATTTTCCCCAGTTCGGATTTAAAATAACTCATCTGCGAAAAAATTATGTTTTCCTTAAAAATAAAGGAGTTTTTCCTATCAGGGATTAAGTTAAGGTTAATATTTTTTACTGGAAAAGGGAAAAGGAGTTTTTTTTTATTCTGATGCAGCAAAGAACTCCCTGTGTTTATGGATTATTTCCAGGATGAGATTTATTTCCCTGCTGAGGTTTGTCCCGGATTTAGTGGCTCCGCTTATTGCATCAATATTTTTTCCGTAAATGATGGAGTCTTTCGCATCCCTGCCCTCAAACTGCCTGAGCCAACCCCGGCCGGACACCTCATGTCCGTGTGTGGCTGCATAATTTGTAATCTCCGTATATAGGATGCGTCCCCCGATATCGGCGATCACAAAAAATTCAAAATATTCCGATGTTTCTTCGGTCGAGGGAATACCACATCCCAAAGCTCCGCAGGTAAACACCTTCCCCCTGTAAAGTATTCCATAATTCTTTTCCCCGGACCGGATAAGGAAAAAATCTCCCCTAAGATCCTTAACAGGAATACCCGATATTTTTCCTATTTTACTGCTGCTGAGATTCCAGAGCTTTGAAATCCTTTTGTCTATTCGTTTCCGGGTGGGATCATTTCCCGCGTAGGAAAAGGAAAGTGACATTACCAGGAGAGTCAAAAACACAAATGATTTTTTATTCATTATTTCCCTTAATTAAAATTTTGCAACGCAGAACCGAGTGAGTACGAGCTTCGCAAAGTCAATAAAATCCCTGAGATACCTTGACTATTGCCCGGAATAAGTTCGACTAAATGATTTTGAAAGCCAAAATCCTAGTCTTACTCATTTAACCCTGAATGAGTAAATCGGACTTTATGGACTGACACTTCTAGAATCTTATTCCCATTCCAAGATTCAAAAAACTCCCCCACCTTTCCGAAGCCTCATTCGTCGAAAACTGAAGGTCTGCTTTTAAAACCGCACCCGGACTCATCCACCAGCCAATTCCCGTTACAAGATAATTCCGGTTGTATGCTTCGTTTTTATTAATAGCATTATTTGTTGTACGATGAGTATCAAGCATTTCGTAACGGATAAACGCTTTAAGTTTATGTTCAGTGTTCGCCTTGTAAAGAACATCATATCCGGCTTCCACGTAATATCCAAGCATTGAATTACCAACATCACTTCCTGTAAAAGCATTATATTGTACTGCATTCCCGATATTTACATGGTAGAACTGCAATCTCAGATCCATGCCGCTTTTCAGGTATTGCATATCCACGCCAGTCCAGAAGCTGTTCACTACGGAGGAGTCGGCAGTTTCCACGGCAGGAATATTACTTTTATCCAGATTATTGTAAAGGGTCGATTGGGACTTACCTGCATAAGCTGAGAATCCTGCATTCAGGGAGGGATGACCATAATACTGAACTCTGGCGCTGAAATTCGGGGAACTCATAAATGATTTGGCCGCTTTTTGCCTGCCCCCGCGAAAACCATTATTCCCACCCAGATTTGCTTCAACATCGTAACCATTAAAACCGTTCAGGATATACAATTGATAATTTATACTTAGGGGAAGAATATTCCCTGTGATGCCCGCCCCTATCTCTCTCCATGTTGTCGGGACAATATATTTATCCACAGCTGGTCTCAGGGTACCGTTATAAGATGTGGGTTCATGATATTCATTGATAAAGCCCATAGGGATAAGGATTAATCCTGTTCTCAGACTCATAAACCGATTGATGCGGTAATCAAGAAATGCCTGTTCAATATAAACTTCCTTAACATGTTCAAATTCAATCTCCGTTACGAAACTTGTTCTTGAATTAAACTTATATCCAAACAACATAACCAGACGATGGACGTCGAGTTTTGCATTATTGAAATTATTGTTATCCAACTCCTGGACAAAGTCAACCTGACCATACCCTCCGATCGTAAGTTGGGACGGTAATTCAAGCATTTTCTTTGCCGAATTGGAAAATAGTACGTTTTCTGCGCTGTCCTGAGCAGATAATTTTCCCATTAAAGCCATGAGAACAACTAAAAAGTATATCCGATTTTTCATTTATATTTACAGTTTGGTTAATACTATCGCAAAACTAGGATATCGGAGTGTTACGATTATACCTATATTTTGGTAAATAATAAAAAAAGACTTGGGGATTTTCAGGAGTAATATCTCAGATGCTACTTTGATGCACATAAAACGCTCCCAACTGGCATAGCTTGTTGTATGATATTTCATTACTTTCTGCTATATAATTCCAAAAATTTTTTCGCTGCCTGAGTAGTTGCAAAAAGTAAAAGAAATGTTAAAAAATTTAACATATCGGTCTTATTTTGTTCTTTTGAACTGAATTAGGATTTGTCAATAGCAAAGAGTTTGGTGCAAACCTTTCGGGATCATTTCTTGCTGGTGTAATCGTACATTCTTCCGGCAAGCATAACGCAGATATGAATATTATGAACAGACACTAAAGAAATCAGATCATGCCAATAAACGTACCCAATAATCTCCCTGCCATCAAGGAGCTTAGCAATGAGAATATTTTCATAATGGAGGAATCCCGTGCGGTAAGCCAGGATATCCGGCCACTCCGTGTCGCACTGCTAAATCTCATGCCGCTCAAACAGGTGGCAGAGACCGATCTGCTTCGTAACCTTTCAAATAATTCTCTTCAGGTGGAGCTCGATCTTTTGTACATGGACGAGCATGAATCCAAAAATACTCCCCGTGAGCATATGGAGGTTTTCTACAAAACCTTTAATCAGGTAGCTCATAAGAGGTACGACGGGTTGATCATTACGGGTGCTCCGGTGGAGTTGCTTCCTTTCGAAAAAGTAGATTACTGGAACCGGCTCTGTGATATTCTGGAATGGAGTAAAACTAATGTAACCAATACTTTGCATATATGCTGGGGAGCTCAGGCCGGAATGTATTACCACTATGGAATAGAGAAATTTCCCCTGCCGAAGAAAGTTTTCGGGGTATTTGATCATTTCATTGCCGACAGAAAAGTTCCGTTGGTACGGGGATTTGATGATATTTTTCCGGCACCTCACTCCCGGTATACGGAAAACCGCATGGAAGATATTTCTAATCATCCTGATCTTTCTCTGCTTGCATGGTCCGAAAAGGTAGGCTCAAATATTGTCGTCTCAAAGGATAACCGTCAGATATTCATTGCCGGTCATCTTGAATATAATCCCCTGACCCTGAAAAGTGAATACGACCGGGATATCGCCAAAGGGCTGGACATTGACATTCCCGAAAATTATTTTCCCGGTAACGATCCCTCACAGCCACCGGTTATCCGCTGGCGCGCCCATGCAAATCTACTCTTCTCCAACTGGTTGAATTATTACGTTTACCAGGTCACTCCCTATGAATGGAGGTGATTTTTTTGATTTTTTCTGTAAGGTTTTCGTTGTAAAAACGACTAAGTCTTTAGATGATTTACTATCATAATATTTTTCACCGGATCGCGAAAAGCTCTGTGTGGAAAAGTCGTTAAAAACAGAAATGATGAAAAAATTAATTAGTATGAAAGGGAAATTTTCTGTCCTGGTTTGGATGATAATTTTTATAAATTTAACATTAACAGGACAAGAGGGACTGATAGGTTACTGGAGTTTTGATGAACTGGAAGCGGAAGAATTCCATGATCATTCTGAAAATGGAAATCACGGGATCAATAATGGAGCAGAAATTATTCCTGGAATTAAAGGGAATGCTCTATATTTCGACGGCAAAGGTGATTTTGCGACTATTGCAGGTAAAGAAGGCAGGCCTCCGGAGGTTCTCGAAGATCTCGGATATGGTTCAATTTCTATATGGTTTAAAGTCGATCATATTCCTCCGGAAAACGGTATAGCTCCGATCTTTTATTACGGCTCACAAAGCAGATGTGATTTCTTTGATGCTGCCAATAAGGGCCTGATCATTGAGGCTGGTCATAGTCCGGTACATTATAAATCCGAAAGATTATACTTCACCATATGGAGTAATGGATGTACATTACCCAGCTTTTGTTACGATTCAAATGATCACCTAAAAAAGGGACAATGGTATCATTTTGTAGCCGTAGTGGGAGAAGATTATAATACAGGTTATCTGAACGGAAAAGAAATGCTGAACAGGAGATATAATTTTGGTAACTCTTCTTCGTCCCAGTTTTTTGAGGATGCAGTCGTACACGAAAGATTATGGCTGGGTAGAGGTTACTGGGACCGGAGTCCACAGTTTTTTGAAGGCGGGATTGATGAGTTGAGGATATATAACCGACCCTTATCAGGCGAGGAAGTAGAGAAACTATACGGGGATGCTTTGGATTCATTTACTTCCACTGGTCAGGAAAGTACCGTAGGACAGGTTTTTAACATATACCCCAATCCTGCAAAGGATAATATTAATTATGACCTCCGGAACATTAAGGCAGATATACACGGTTTTAGAATATCAGATCTTACCGGGAAAACTATCATCAGCAAGACCCTTGTCTCAAAACGTGGGAATCTGGACGTGAAAAACTGGCCGGCAGGAATTTACAATATTGAGTTTTATGGAGAAGGGATCAATTATAATAGAAAGATCCTCTTACAGGAATAAACAGAAAAGAGATAATGCCGGCTCCGCCATTTTTTATCCGGATATTCCTTTAAAAACAACATTTTTGTTGAAATATTTCCCCATTCCCGTAAATAAAATTCCTTATCATAAAAAATCTTTAATTCCCTTTGTGCCGCGATGTTTGGCTTAACTGTAATATACCTGATGCAGCTTTCTTTTTGGAATGGTAATTGGCCTGCCACTCAGGGTTCTTTTCTTTAAACTGAAGTGTTATTCATTTTTTTGCAGGAAAATGAATGTTTAATTGAAAAATCCTTGGAAAACAGAAAAACTATTAACCTGAAAAATACAGCATTATGTTAAAATCAGTAAATCCATACAATAATGAGCTTATTGGAGAATTTGACCAGATGAAGGTCGAAAATATAGATGATAATCTTAATCTTGCACAGGAAGGTTTTACAGTCTGGAGGCAGATAAGTTTTGCCGGCCGTAGCCGGTTTCTTCGGGAACTTGCATCTACGTTAAAAGATAATAAAGAAGAGTATGCGGGTTTGATAAGCCGTGAGATGGGAAAGGTGATCAGAGAATCCAAAAAGGAGGTGGACAAATCGGCTATGACATTAGAATATTTTGCTGAGCACGGAGAGGATTATCTGACGGAAAAACAGAAAAAGGCTGGAGAAGGGGAGGGTCTGATAGTATATGAGCCCATGGGAGTTGTGCTGGCCGTTATGCCATGGAACTATCCTTTCTGGCAATTTTTCCGGTTTGCAGCGACAACACTTATGGCAGGCAACACTATATTGCTGAAACATTCTTCAGATGTTCCGGCTTGTTCGGAGAAAATAAATGAAATTTTTGAAAAAGCCTGTTTTCCGGGTGGTGTTTTTCAGAACCTGATTACTTCCTCATCGAATATAAATAACATTATAAAAGATTTCAGGGTGCAGGCAGTAAGTCTTACCGGAAGTATTTCTGCAGGTGCCGATGTGGCGGAACATGCAGGAAAGCACATAAAAAAAGCAGTTTTGGAACTTGGCGGAAGTGATCCTTTTATTGTACTGGAAGATGCTGATATAAAAAAAGCTGCAAAAGCAGGAGTGAAATCCAGGATGAAGAATTTCGGGCAAAGCTGTGATGCTGCCAAACGTTTTATTCTTCATGAACGAATTGCTGATGAATTTCTTGAAGAGTTCAAAAATGAGCTTGAAGGATGGAAATTCGGCGATCCCCTTAATGAGGATAGTGATTATGCCTCGTTATCGAGTAAAAAACAGAAAGACATCCTTTCCGGACAGCTGGAAAAGACCCTTGAAAAAGGAGCTGAGATCTACTGGCAGGATAATAAGGCTCCTGATGGAGATGCTTTTTTTAATCCCGTGATCATAACAAACATTGACCCTGACAGTCCGGCCTATAAAGATGAATTATTCGGCCCCGTAGCTTCTGTATTTATCGCCGACGACGGATTTGAGGCTGTAAGGATAGCCAATGACACCGATTACGGCCTGGGTGCTTCCATTTGGACCAAAGATCTGGAAAGAGCCCAGAAAATGGCCTATGAAGTACAGGCAGGGATTATTTATCTCAACGATGAGGTACACTCACGTCCCGAACTTCCTTTCGGAGGGGTCAAAAAGTCGGGTTTAGGCCGGGAAATGTCGGCTGAAGGCAGCAGGGAATTCACCAATAAAAAATCTGTTTGGTATTCAGTGAAGTAAGGATTTTTTCATCAAGAAACATTATTGGGTTTATACCGTTGCCTGGGGGGGGCTGGTTACAGCGGAGTTGAGGTATAGGTTGGATCGTTTATTGTTAAAGTCATACCGATTACCGATGTGAATGCCCATTGTGGTTAGGGGAAGCGTCCAATGGCTTGCTGTGGAGACTGGAGACTGGAGGGTGTGGGCATACCTGTTCCCAGTCATTTTTCTGGCTCAAATGTGACCGGTGGTGGAGGACTTACACACACTAAAAGCCTTGGTTCTAAAACCTATATAAAATAAACTCTTGCAATGAATGCAGGCCAGCACAGCTATCGAGTTATAAAGTGGAAATTCAGCTGGTTTGGTGGCAGGGAGAAGGTCATTTTTTGTACATTTAAAGTTTATATGGAATTAACTACCATCAGATGATCATTAAAAATAAACTTGACAATGCCTTTGGTCCTGTTGGAACCCCTGCCGGAATATTTTTCTTTGGGGTAGGGATTATAGCCACATTTCATTCCTGGATCGGACTTATTCTGGTTGTTACAGGAGCATTTATAGGATTTACCTCTACTTCAGTTTTAATTGACACAGATCGAAAACGGGTGAAACAGCGCAGCGATTACTTTGGAATTATCAAAACCGGGAAATGGATGGATATAAAGCCCGGCATGAAGATTGGAATTAAAGAAATGCACAAATCCTGGCGTGCATACAGTAGGGGAAACCGGAGGCTGGATGTTCCGGAGAAGAATTACCGGATATTTTTGTTTGATGAAGACAATAAAATGATCATGCCCTTGATGAAGACAGATTCCTTCCATGATGCAACGGAGAAGATGGATGAATTGTCGGGGAAGCTTGGGTTGGTAATTGCTTAAAATTAATGAACAGATAAGATCCGGTTTGGTAAGGGTAGAAATTCTTCCCCCCTTATAAGCCATTAGAAAGAAATCTACCCGGCAGATTAAATCTTGCTCTACAATATTTACAGGCACAGAAATTTTTTCTATATTTGCACCCGCAAACAAAAGAATCCATCTGGTTCCGTAGCTCAGTTGGACAGAGCAACGGCCTTCTAAGCCGTGGGTCGCAGGTTCGAATCCTGCCGGAATCACAGAAAAAGACCTGGCCCCTTAGGGCACAGGTTTTTTTATTTAAAAATGTTGAAAGCTTTGCTTTCATAAATTTAAAAAAAAAGCTGTAAAGACGCGTAGCAGCTCCAGGTTGCTATCAGGCTTTGTGATTGTGGTTTTAACCCTGGGAGTTGCGTCCCCCGGCATTTTTATTGCAGTAAAAGTTTTTTTCATTTTAAGATTCCACTATTTAAATAATATTGATATATTTGATATTATCTCATGAAATTGAACATTAATGACAATTTCCTCGCATCAACCTATTAAAAATCATTACTCATATTTACATTTGCAATTTTTACAATTGTACAAGATCAATAATTAACATAATACAACTTTAACTAGCTTTTAAAACACAAAAAAAAATATGAAAATCCTTTTAATAAATTTACCTTTTATTTTTGATAAAAAAAGTGATATTATTCTATCTCATTGCCTGGGTATTTTTCAAATTGCATCGTTTTTGAGAGAAAATAACAATGACATAACTATATTAGATGCCCTTCAGGAAGGATCTAAGATTATAAAAAAGCACAATAAATATTATTATCGTGTTGGTTTAAGTGATGAGGAAATAATTGCAAGAATTTCTGCTGATATAGATTTAATAGGAATTTCAATCCCTTTTTCACATTTAGCATATCTAGCACATAATATTATTGATAAAATAAAATCTGTATATAGCCATATCCCAATAGCTATAGGCGGAGTATATCCTAGTTCACAACCTGAATTGGCCGTAAAATCAAAGGCTGATTTTGTAATATTAGGAGAAGGTGAGGAACCCATGCTTGATATTGTACATTTTTTATCAAATAAAACTCATGAATTACCTAATAGTATTGTCAGGAATGAATCTGAATTAATATCCGCAAAATATCATTTCTCACCAGATATTAACAGTTTCCCTTTACCTGCAAGAGATTTAGTTAAGTTTAACAATTATCTTGTACGTTCTCCTAGAAATGTTCGAGGTTGGAGAAGTGCGAGTATTATAACCTCAAAAGGCTGTCCCTTTGACTGTGAATTTTGTGCTGTCCATCCTGTCGGAGGGTATAAATGGCGTCCCTTATCTTCCGAAAGGGTATTGAAAGAAATTAATTATTTAGTAGATAATTATCAGGTAAATAATATTGAAATTGAAGATGACAATTTCACTATAAATAAACAACGTGTAGAAGAAATATTGAATGGCATTATAGAAATTAATAAAAATAAACAGTTCTTGTCATGGCAGGCATTGAATGGATTGAGAATTGATACACTAAATGAGGATTTAATAAAATTATTTAAAGAGTCAAACTGCCGGCATTTAAATATAGCTTTGGAGCATGGAGATAAGGAAATGCTCAATATTATTGGTAAAAAACTAAACTTGGATAAAGTAATTGAGATTGTTAAATTATTCAAAAAATATGAAATAGACTCTCATATATTTACAATTTATGGTTACCCTGGTGAAAGCAAAGAAAGATTTGAAAATGCACTAAATTATTATTCTCAAATAAAAAAAATAGCTCCCAATATTGTTTTTAAATTCTTCATTGCTCAACCATATCCTAATACTAAATTGTTTCAGCGATGTGTTCGTGAAGGATATTTGCATGATGATGTTTTTTCAGATATAACCAAGATAAATAATTTTTCAACTTCCAATAAAATATGGATTACTACACCTGATTTTGACAAATCAGAAATCAAGAAGCGTAAAAAGAGATTAAGAAAAAAATTATTTACGCCAAAAGAATATTTAATGCAAACTATACGTGAAAAGCTTCCAGATGAAATAGTAGACAAACTCTATTCAATTTATCATAAAATAGCTAAAAGAACATTAAAAGCTACTTAACAGCATAGAACTACGACTTTAGGACATTTTAGAGAAATATTCTGCAGTTTTAATTTTTTTGGTTGAGAAAAAAAAGATGATTCTAGCATTAGCACAGAGAAATCCGAAACGAGGAGATATTAAATCTAATCTGATTGACCATTGTAACTTTTATCTTGTAAGTATATTTTTTACACTCAATGATTCCTAATGCTTATAAAACGCTTTATCCATATTCATGCCCATTCCAGGCCTGTTAAACCGATCACCGATCACCACTCATTATCCTCACCTCCGTCCTCCTGTTTCTTTGTCTGCCCTCAGGTGAGGTGTTTGGAGCTATTGGCTGTCTCTCTCCATATCCCTTCGCTATAATTCTTTCAGGATTAATTCCCTTGGATATCAAATAATTACGAACTGTGACAGATCTTGCTTCAGATAATTTAACATTGGATTCTTCATCTCCGACATCATCAGTGTGACCAGCGATTTCTATAACTAAATCCTCTTTAAGTTTCATGTATTCTAGCAATTCTTTGAGTTCGGTGTAAGAATCTTTAGTTAATGATGATTTCCCGGATTCAAATTCTACATTGTCGAGGGTAAATGTTTTAGGTTGCTCAAATTGGATGGTTAGTGTTGTCTTTCCGTAACTCTCATTTTCTCCTAATACCGGAAGTTCAAACCTGTTGTAATCTTTTGCTTCTCCAACGCCTTTAATTTTAATGAGGTAGGTTTCGCCTCCTTCCAGCATAATATCAAATTTCCCTTCAGAATTACTAACCCCCCTGTAAGTCCGTTTTGAATCCAATCCCTCGAAGATTATCTGTTCACCCTCTACAGGCATATTATTGAAATCGATGACAATTACCAGAACCGGGGCTTTATTTGTCGTATCGTTCTGTTGACCCGCGGTATTACCACAGGTAGCAATAATGACTGACAAAATCACAATAATTATTGTTAAAAGTTTCATTTCTTATTCTTAATTTACAAAGAGATCTGATCAATTTTTGATCCCATTTTTCTGGTTTTCAATATACAAATGTATTTAAATTTGAATATATGCCTGGATTGTGAGTTAAATAATTGGCAATGAGTAGACACCCTGGATGTTAAAATTGGAGTCTGATAGTCATGAACATCTGAAAATGCTGCTTTCAGGTACTAATTGTGAGGATGCCATAAAGTTAATGGCATTACCTTTGTAGTAATAAAAAAAATGAAAAAGAAGCCCACATATGAAGAATTAGAACAGCAAATTGAAGAATTCAAAAAAAGGGATGAAGAAAAATTCAACCAGCTTATTAAGAATTCATTTGATATGATAGTGCTGTTGGATTCTAATGGAGTCCAGCATTATGTTAGCGAATCATGTGAGCGGATTTTAGGTTTTAAGCCGGAAGAATTAATAAATATTTCTATTATCAAAAAAATGGTTCACCCGGATGATCAGGAAAAAACACTGGCAGGACTAAATGATATTATAGAAAATTCGACGAATGGAGGTGTACAATACAGGCACCGGCATAAAAATGGAGGTTGGGTATATCTGGAAGCATTTGGTACCAATCAAATAAATAACCCGCAAATTAAATCAGTGGTGCTGAATGTCAGGGATATTACCGAACGTAAAAAAACGGAAAGAGAGTTAATAGAAAGCAGAGCCCGTTTGAGTGATGCCAATTCTACCAAGGATCGTTTTTTCTCTATCATTGGGCACGATTTGAAGAGCCCTTTTAATAGTATTGTTGGATTTAGCGATATACTTTTAGAGAAGATTAATAAGAAGGACTATAACGGGATTGAAGATTATGCCAGAATAATTCATGATTCCTCGCATCGGGTAATAAATTTGCTTACAAATTTGCTGGAATGGTCACGAACACAAACTGGAAGAATAGAATTTAATCCGGAGTGCCTTGAACTTGTAATTCAGATAAATGATGTTGTGGAATTATTAAATGATTCAGCGCAACAAAAATCTATCATTATTTCAAAAAAGCTACCTCATAAGATGACAGTAGTTTCAGACAAGGCTATGGTAAGGACCATTTTAAGGAACCTGATATCGAATGCGATAAAATTCACCCATTCCGGCGGTGAAATCCTTATTAGTATCGGGCAAAACCCGAAAGAAGTGATTATCTCTGTAGCAGATAATGGAGTTGGTATAAAAAAAGAAAATATCGAAAATCTGTTCCGGATTGATTATAGCTACTCAACATTAGGCACAAATATGGAGACAGGAACAGGATTGGGTTTGTTACTTTGCAAGGAATTCGTCGATTTGCACGGTGGTGCAATTTGGGCGGAAAGCGATGAAGGAAGTGGTAGTGTATTCAATTTTTCATTACCTCTTTGATAATTGAAGCGTTTATTACTTAATAATTTATGAGATTATTTATTACTTCCTTCTTTTCTTTTTAAGATTCTTACGCTTTGCTCAGGATTCAGTTCAACCTTGCATTTTTCAGTCCACCTTTGGTTTCTGGAAAACGGGTTTCACTGAACTCCTTACTCCTTTAAGTTTTCAGCTTCTTCCTGCTTTTAGTTTTGAGTTTTGAGCTTTTTTGATTAGGGTTAGGGATTGGGGATTGAGAACGTTTAGCGCATACCGATCTCCGATTACTGATCACTTCCTCACCCTCAAGGGTCTCAGCAGTAAAATAGTTCTCAAAGCCATTGTCAAGTACCAATAATTCCATATCCTCCCAAAATATTAGAATATACATTCATGGGTTCCGATTGTCCGTAAATAACATCAGACTTACTCATATAACCCTGCCTTAATAATGAAACACTGTATTTATAATAGTTTTCTGATATAGTTCTGAAATAAATAGTGATAACATGAGGTATTACATTTTGTCCGGGAGTGATAATCCCATGTTTATAAATAACAGGTATACTGATTTGTTCTCCATTAAAAGAGGCATCACTGAATGGAAGAAAGACCAGTTATCATGATCCAGGCTTAAAGTTGATGGATAATAGGGTTCCGAAGTTATAGAAGGAAAGTCTGTATAAAGGTTTTTCAAGCCTTCGGTAGCCGAGGAGCCTATTGAAGTTTCATAAAAGTTAGCTCCATCAGGAGGATCTATAAAAAACAATATTCACCAGTGCAAAATTCCGGTTGTATTCTTCCTTTCCGGCATAAGAGTCAACAATGAATTTTTCCGGAAATACTTTTTCGGGTTAAATATCTGATCTCCTGAATTATTTTTTATTTTTTTTCAATACTGCAATCTCATTGCAGTAGGATTTTGTATTTTAAAAGACCTTCGAGGTCTTAAAACCTCGAAGGTCTCAAAAAGAATTGTTTATATTAGGGTCTGCTGAAAAAGTGTTTTTATTCACACAGAATCTTGATAATCAAAATAATAAGTTAATAATTATGCATCGATTTAGTAGCTAAAATGCAAAGAAAAACATAGGTTGTACTTAAAAAGTTTGCATTATGGTACGCTATATTTCGGAAAAACAATTGACGATTGGCGAATTTAAAACACCCTTTCAGACCAAATTATCACCGGAGAATCGCTGGGTAAAACTTAGCCAGGTGGTACCTTGGGATGAGTTTGCTTCAGCCTATATGGGGATGATGAATAAAGGTTTTGGTCGCCCGGGGGTATCTCCACGACTAGTGCTGGGAGCTCTAATAATCAAACATTTAGAAAAACTTGACGACCGTGGTGTCATTCAAGCTATAGAGGAGAATATCTACATGCAGTATTTTGTTGGTTTAAAGGAGTTTACCATTGAACCGGTGTTTGATCCTTCGTTATTTGTAGAAATCCGAAAGCGAGTTGGACTGGAGATTTTCGATGCGTTGAATGTAGATTTGATCCGTAGTGTTAGTGAGAAGAAAGATAAGACTCATAACAAAAAGAAGAAAAACGATGGAGACGATGAACCGAAAAATAAGGGAAAAATGCAAGCCGATGCGACCGTAGCGGATCAATATATTACCTATCCAACGGATAATGGGATATTAAATGATGGCAGGAAAAAATGTGAAAAGTTGATTGACAAACTCTATGAAGCTAACGGAAAGCAAGGAATTAAACCACGGACCTATCGTCGAAAGATGGATACGGCCTATTTGGAATACTCAAAGAAAAAGAAAAAGAGCAAATCGGTTCACCGGAAGATGACCAGAAAATTATTAGAGAGTGTGGGCAGGGATATAAAACATATAGACCGGATATTGGATATATTCGAAAAAAGAGGGGATCAGTTCCCAATGCGTCATTCAGACCTGCGACTATTATGGATTATCCGCACAGTTTATGATCAACAGAAATACATGTATGAAAACAAAAGTCAGAGCTGTTCAGATCGTATTGTAAGCATTCATCAACCGCATGTTCGTCCTATTCCAAGGGGTAAGTTGAAATCGCAAATTGAATTTGGAGCAAAATTAGGAGTCAGCTTGGATGACGGCTTTGCCCGAATCAACACGTTTAGCTGGGATGCATATCATGAAGCCAGGGATTTAATTCCTCAGATAGAAGCCTACAGGGAACTTCATGGTCATTATCCCGAGTTGGTTCAGGTTGATAAGATATACGCAACAAGAGAGAACAGGCGATGGCTAAAGGAAAAAGGGATCAGGATTACAGCCCCACCGTTAGGGCGAAAACCTTCGAAAACAGATCAAACGTACTATCAAAAACGAAAATCTAAAAACGAAGCGGTAGAAAGAAATCATATCGAAGGGAAATTTGGACAAGGCAAGAACGGATACAATCTGAATGAGATCCGGGCCAGACTAGCGGCTACTTCAGAAAGTTGGATTGCATGTATCTTCTTTATAATGAACCTCATACACCATGAAGGTAAAGTTTTTTTGGCTTTATTTTTCAGGTGGCTTTTCCTTGGTCATACCAAGCTCCGTTGATAAGTCTGTCAACAGAGGCATATTTATATATGCAGCCCTTCTTGAGAACAAATAGCCTTCTTAAAATGAATCATTAAAAAATGGTTTGCTGACTTTCTCAGCAAACCCTATATTAGCGACTTCATAATGTGTTCCCTGAAACCAGGAATTAGGGACAACAACAAGACAAAGAGTGAGGCGGGCGAAACTATAATTGAAAAAAACTGCACATATTTATCCGGCAGAGTTTGTGGTGAATATTGTTCTTTTTATCTTTATTATGTGGTTTATAAGGTATTGTATATATTTAAGTTATTGCCAGCTGTCATTGGTCTGGTTCAGTTTTATCCCCCGGGTATGTCAAATTTTACATGAATTTTGATAAATGAAATTCCTGCAAAATATATATGAGGAAAAATTCAAATAAATATTCCGGATTAATACATTCCAGTGACGAAGATGCTGGTTATAGCAGGAAAAAGCATGGCCGCGGATTTATGTATTTTGATGAGAGGAGGAATAAAATCTCTGATAAAAATGAGATTGAACGAATTAAGAATATTGGAATACCGCCTGTCTGGGAAGAGGTATGGATATGTCCCGATCCCCGTGGGCATTTGCAGGCCACCGGTATGGATTCAAAACAAAGGAAGCAGTATCTGTATCATGAAGAATGGAATGCTTTTCAACAGAACACCAAATTTGAGAGGCTGGTAGAATTCGGTTTTGCTTTACCCGAAATAAGAAATAGAATATCCATTGATCTGAAAAAGGAGGAGTGGACCCGTGAACGAGTCATTGCACTTATTATTGGAATTCTTGATGAGACTTATATCCGGATAGGTAATAAACAATATTTTGAGGATAATGAAACGCATGGACTAACAACACTAAGGAGAAAACATCTTAAAATCGGTCCGAAAGAGGCAGTTCTTAACTATACAGGAAAGCATAAAAAAGAAAGGACAGTAAGGATCAATAACAAAAATTTTATAAAGCTGGTTAAGGAATGCTCGGAGCTGCCCGGATACGAGATATTTCGCTATAAGAGCAAAAATGGAAAAATGATAACCATAACTTCCTCTGATGTGAACGAATACCTGCAGGATATAACGGGAGATAAGTTTAGCAGTAAAAATTTCAGGACCTGGGGAGGAACGGTCACCGCAATAAAAAAATACCCTGATGCGAAAGAAAAGGTCAGGAATAATCCCCGTCTGAAATTACGAAGGGCGATTGTGAAAGAGGTTGCAAGGGAACTTAACAACACCATCGCGGTAAGTGAAAAATATTATATCCATCCTGAGGTACTGGATGCTCTTGACAGCTTATATTTTTCTCCGGGCAGATATAAAGTGGACGATAAGCCGGAAGCGCTTGATTTGGAGGAAAGAGTAGTACTCGCGATAATAGCTTGACTTTATTGACGGACACTAATTAGAGTCTGTCCATAATGTCCGATATCTGCGTT
>CAYRTD010000061.1:0-22264 GCA_964426915.1 uncultured Bacteroidaceae bacterium
AAATTTGAAAACTATACGCTGAGATTTTCACTTTTAATTCATTAATAGATAGAGAATATCTTTAACAAGGTAGGTGTGAAATGATCTTTAGGCTTATGATGCATTTATAATTAAATTTTTTTAGTTATGTCGTATGTAAAAAGTTATAAAGAATTGGAGGTATATAAAAAGTCTAGAATTTTATCAAGAGAAATATTTGAATTAACCCGGGAGTTTCCAAAGGAAGAAAAATATTCATTGGTTAATCAGGTCCGTTGTTCATCCCGATCAATCGGGGCACAAATAGCAGAATCCTGGGGAAAACGAAAATATGAAAGACATTTTATTTTAAAATTGACTGATGCAGATTCCGAACAATTTGAAACTCAGCATTGGATTGAAGTATCCTATGAGTGTGGATATATAAATCAACCAAAAATGGAAAATATTATAAATCAATGCGAATCAATAGGGAAAATGTTATATTCAATGATTAACAAATCATCATCATTTTGGCAGATTATTAAATAATTGCACCACTAAAAATCCCTACCGACCGACACCGATCACCGATCACCGATCACCGATTACTGTCATACCGATCACCGATCACTGTCACACCGATCACCGATCACCGATTACCGATCACACCGATCACCGATTACTGTCATACTGATCACCGATTACCTATTACCCCTCACCCTCCCACTATCCCCCTCCAACTCCTCAGCCTTCTCCTCCAATTCTCTTAATTTTTTTTCTGAATCGACTTCATCGGATTCATCAGGGGATTCTGGTGGTTCAATTATAATGGTTTCATCTGTAGATTGCTGCGTAGACGATATTGTCCGGATAAGGCTGAAACCTGCACCCAGAATGGTAATGATTAGTATTGTCAGGGCCAGCCTTTTCGGGCCTCCTGCTCTCCGGGCTTCAAAAAAGGCCGCAAAAGCCATGATGGCAGAAATAATGGCGATGATTGAGCCGAGGATGAAATTTTTCATGTAAAATGTGACCACAAAAGCCACTGCCAGCAGGAGCAGACTTAAGATTGCAAGCCCGAAACCCTGGGTGGAATTTTCTTTGCTCATAGCTTAAGAAATTCTTAATTTTTAGCTAATATAAATAGAAATTTACGATTCCTTTACGCTGTCTGTCAATATTTCAAGAATCTTTTTCGCTGCCACGGAAATTGAGGTCCCCGGCCCGAATATAGCTACAACCCCTGCATTATAAAGAAAATCATAATCCTGAGAGGGAATTACACCTCCTGCAATCACCATGATGTCTTCACGTTCAAGCTTTTTTAATTCTTCAATAACCTGGGGAATGAGGGTTTTGTGTCCTGCTGCAAGACTGGATACGCCAAGAACATGGACGTCATTTTCAACTGCCTGCCGGGCAGCTTCTGCAGGGGTCTGAAAAAGCGGACCGATATCCACATCAAAACCAATATCGGCATAGCCGGTGGAAACAACTTTTGCCCCGCGGTCGTGTCCGTCCTGACCCATTTTCGCGATCATAATCCTTGGCTGACGTCCTTCGCGTGCCGCAAATATCTGGGTAAGTTCGCGTGCCCTTATAAAGTTGGCGTCCTGTGCAGATTCTGAGGAATATATACCGGAAATGGAGCGGATGACAGCTTTATACCGTCCGCTTACTTTTTCAATAGCAGTAGAGATTTCTCCCAGAGTAGCTCTTTTTTTGGCAGCTTCTACCGATAATTCGAGCAGATTTCCCTTACCTGTTTCAACGGCCTGGGTTATATCATTCAGTGCTTTTTCAACTTCTGAATTATTCCTTTCCGCTTTCAGTTTTTTGATTCTCCTGATCTGCGATTCCCTTACCGCTGTATTATCCACTTCAAGAGTGTCAATGGGGTCTTCTTTCTCAAGCCTGAACTTATTAATACCCACAATGGTGTCTTTTCGAGAGTCGATCCTTGCCTGTTTTCTTGCTGCTGCTTCCTCAATTCTCATTTTGGGAAGGCCTGTTTCAATGGCTTTTGCCATTCCTCCCAGCTCTTCCACCTCTTCGATGAGAGCCCAGGCTTTATCGGCAATTTCTTTTGTAAGGGATTCAACATAGTAAGAACCGGCCCAGGGATCAACCGATTTCGTGATCCCGGTTTCTTCCTGGAGATAGATCTGGGTATTCCGGGCAATACGTGCTGAAAAATCTGTAGGAAGAGCAATTGCCTCGTCAAGAGCATTGGTGTGAAGCGACTGGGTATGACCTAAGGCCGCAGCCATGGCTTCCACGCAGGTCCTTGCCACATTATTGAAAGGATCCTGCTCGGTCAGGCTCCATCCCGATGTTTGTGAATGGGTCCTTAAGGCCATCGACTTGGGATTCTTCGGATTGAATTTCTTAACGATTTTAGCCCAGAGCATTCTTGCAGCGCGCATCTTTGCTATTTCCATAAAGTGATTCATTCCAACAGCCCAGAAAAATGAAAGGCGGGGGGCGAAGGCATCAATGTCAATTCCGGCTTCAATTCCGGTACGTATGTATTCAAGCCCATCGGCCAGGGTATAGGCAAGTTCGATATCGGCAGTAGCTCCTGCTTCCTGCATATGATAGCCGGAGATGCTGATGCTGTTAAAGCGCGGCATATTTTTGGTAGTATACTCGAAAATATCGGCGATGATCTTCATGGAGGTCTCCGGAGGATAGATATAGGTGTTTCTAACCATAAACTCCTTAAGGATATCATTTTGAATTGTGCCACCCAGCTCTTCAAGTTTTGCTCCCTGTTCAAGTGCTGTGACAATATAGAATGCCATAACAGGAAGAACGGCCCCGTTCATGGTCATGGATACCGACATTTTATTCAGGGGGATATCGTCAAAAAGGATCTTCATGTCAAGGATGGAATCTATCGCAACCCCGGCCTTTCCCACATCTCCCTCAACACGTTCATGATCGGAATCGTAGCCCCGGTGAGTGGCAAGATCGAAGGCTACAGAGAGTCCTTTTTGTCCGGCAGCAAGATTCCTGCGGTAGAAAGCATTCGATTCTTCTGCTGTGGAGAATCCGGCATACTGCCTGATAGTCCATGGTCGCATAACATACATGGTGGAGTAGGGCCCCCGCAAAAAGGGAGGTATACCGGCAGCATATTCCAGGTGCTCCATGTTAAGAAGATCCTGGCTCGTGTAGACGGGTTTTACCAGAATATGCTCAGGTGTTTCCCAGTCCTTTTCAATCAGATTATCTTTTTCCCACTGTTTGATGTCAATTTTCTCAGGAGTCCCTGATTTGAAATTTATTTTTTTAAAATCTGGCTTCATAATTTCTTTTTTACTTGATTCCCAATTTGGAATTAAATGCTTTCAGTTCTTCCAGTACATTTGATTTTACGTGGATGAAATTTTCAATGCCCTGTTTTTTCAACTCATCCATAGCATCTTTTGGAAAACCTGCTACTACCAGGATCGCTTTTTCCTGCATTTCAGATGCAGCAGGGGTCATTTCTGTGTATTCTTCATCACTGCTGCAAAGAACAATGATATCTGCTTTTGCTTTTTTTGCCGCATTCATTCCTTCTTCAACCGAATTAAAACCGGGATTTTCAATAATTTTGTAACCGGCGCAGGCGAAAAATCCGGAGGCAAATCCGGCTCTTGCTTTTCTCCATACGGGATTGCCATAGGTGAGGAGAAATACTACCGGTGTTTTTGCGGATTTCTCTACCTTTAACCTTAATTCTTCGAAAGCCGTTGCTCCCCGATATCTCTCGAATTTTTCAACATCCGTCTCTCCCCTGTTTTCATTAATATCAAAGGCAATTTCCGGAGTGAAATCATTATGTATGGTTTCGGTAGAGTCCGGATATTGGTTGGTTCCCAGAAGAACTTCACGCCGGGTTGCAATATCCATATCCCGTTCCCTTGCAGTTTCTTTGATGATCTTCTGTATCCAGCCCTTTCGTAGTGCATCCGTATATCCTCCCTGCTCTTCTATGTTGAGGAAAAGCTTCCAGGATTCTTCTGCAAGGGAATGCGTAAGACTTTCAATATAATAGGAGCCTCCGGCGGGATCCACTACCTTATTAAGATGGGCTTCTTCTTTTAAAATGATCTGGGTATTCCGGGCAATCCTCTCTGAAAACGGGGTTGTTTTCCGGAAAGCTTTATCGAAGGGTACAACCGTTAAAGAATTAACCCCTCCAAGTACTGCCGACATGCTTTCTGTTGTTCCCCTGAGCATGTTAACATATGGATCGTAGATGGTCTGATTCCACCGGGAAGTATTGCTATGAATATAAACCCGGAATGATCTTTCTTTCTCAGGTTCCCAGGCCCTTATCAAATGAGCAAAAAGCATTCTGACAGCTCTTGTTTTTGCTATTTCCATAAAATAAGATGATCCGGCAGCAAAGTTAAACTGAAACATAGGCCCGATATCATCAATAGTTAATCCCTCCTCGGTTAACCGGTCGGTATATTCTGAAACCTGTGCAAGAGATACTGCCAGTTCCTGTACAATGGATCCGCCTGCATTGTGCACATATTCCCCGTTAATTGTCAAAAGCTTCAAAAAAGGCAGAGAGACAGTGCTTTTCCGGATGAGTTCGGCAATGTTTTTTATTTCCTCCTCGAGGGTATTGGGAAGAAAGCCATGCTGATTCAAAAAGCCCAGAGGATCAACACTAACCGATCCCATGATTTTGTCACCCGGAATATCTTTTGCTTTTATGGCCTTGAAAATATAATCGGTAATTAAAGCAGCGTGTGTATTAGTGATAAAGTGCAGATAAATACATTCGAAGTAAATCCCCTCCAGAAGTTTATCGAAATTATCCCGTGTAAAATCTTTGTCATCAGGGAGGATAAATGCCAATGCTGTTGCTCCGCGGTTTAAGGCATTCAAAGCTTTTTTATTGGCCTTAGCAATATCTTCAACCCTGATATCTTCCCTTATTTCCCATTCGTTTAACTGAATTCTGTTAGAACGGTTATAAGGAAACCGGTCGGGCAGGCTGTCAAGATATCCCAGATCCTGCATGTCCTCAGGATGATAATAAGGTTTGACATCTATGCCTTCCTTGGTTTTCGTAATTAGTTTTTTGTAAGGGGCGCCTTTAAGATCCTCCTGGATCTTCTCTTCCCACTGCTGTTTCGATACCGGAGGAAATTCCCCGAAAAGCTTTTTTGTTTTTGCCATAAATCCTTTGCATTATTGAATTGCAAAGAAAATGAATTTCAGGGATATGGAGAAATGATATTTGTCAAATCTGCCGGGAAACTGTTTTTAAAGATATCATGGGCACTCTTGCGACCGTGTACGGTGGCGAAAGCCGGAAAAAGTAGAGTCCCCCGGGGTGGATTTGTCACTTCGCTTACTCCGTCTCTCCGGTCTCTTCTTCCTTCGGAACATCAACATTAAACGACATCAATTGATACCCTTTGGTGGAAATAGAACTGGCTTTGTTTTCGTTCACCTCTTTTACCAAAAGATAGGTTCTTTCTTTTGATGATTTATCGGTTTGATCCATTTCCATTACAAACCCACCGTAATAGCCTGCATGACTTGCTGCCAGGACATTGGAAGTGAGCATTCTCGACCAAAGATCCGGTGAAATTTCGGTTGTCATCCAGACTGTACCCTCCTCGTCCTCATCTTCATAACGGTATTCATCGCATTTATAACCGGCAATTTTCTTAGACCTTCCCGTCTTTTTCAGGTTTTCATTGTAAATGCTGTAATCCTCTATCTCCTCTTCCTCAAGATCTTCATAATCGTTTTCGCTTAGCGAGTCCACCGCGTATGTGGTTACAATGCCGGTTTTTTCATTCCCATCATCACTGAGAATGATCATGGCCCCATTCTTTGTATCGAAAATCATGGCAGAACTTGTGTTGTCCTGAAAGAACTCCATGGCAAAGCCTGAGTAGTTATCGGAATAATGGGTTGTATAATTCACTTCTCCTTCACTTTCACCATTTTGATCCCATGACTGAACAGCCATTAGAATATTTCCTGTATAATCGTAACTTTCCGCAACATTTGCCGGGGCCATGTCCACACCCATTGATTTCATCATAGCCATGGACATAGCATCAGACCGGCTTTTTTTGCCGGATTCTTTTTCCTCTGTTTCAGAAGTTTCGGTATCTTCATCCTCACTGAACATCTCGTCGAAAACTTTTTCAACACTTTTGTCTACCTGTTTATTCATTTCATCGGTAACTTCTTCATCGGCCTTATGAGCTGCACGATTAGTTGCCTGTTTCATTTTTTTTTCGAGGAATCTTCCTACCGGCTGACCTTCAGCGATGTAGAAAAAAGATGATGCCAGGGCAACGATTAATGCTAATACGATTTTTTTCATAACTTAGGGTATTTAGGTTTTATTCAAATTTATGAAATTTTACATTTACTGTGTGCATTCCCGGATCTTTTTGATAAATATTCATTTTATGTGGATAAGTATACTACCAGGCCTTGTTTTCTGTATATATAAATGGGGCAACAGCTTTGAGTGTTCGAAAAAAACATGGATTTAGTGCTTCGGACTATACCTCCTGCCTGAAAGGCTAGCTTACTTACAATCAAACCAGATCTTTTCGTTTGGAAATCCACCAAATAGGCGCTCCAGAGGCATGAAAAACATTTTTTATTTCAAAAAAAATGTTCTTAAAAAGAATTCAACAAACAATGTGTATTTTTACTCGAATTTTAATCCCTCAGAAGTAGTAATGCAGTAAAACATAATTAAAAATGACAGAACAAAAATTCAACTGTGATAAATGTGGGTTACGCCAAAAAGCGGAACAGAAGCCCGGTTCCTTTATGGGAAGATTCTGGCGGTGGCATATCAAATGGTGTCCGGGATGGAAAGCCTATCAGAAGCACCTTTCTGGTACCAATTAAAGGGTTATCGGCTGAATAGAGCATAATAATCCAGCTCAAGACTCCCATCATCGGTAGTGTAATGAAATTCAATTTCATTTAGTTTTTCATTGACTTTTCCTTTGCCGTTTATGAAGAGGCCTGAGATAACCTGATTTTCAATATAAAGGCTATCATTTCGAAGGTTGGCGTACAGAAACTCTGCATAACCCTGATTGTGGAAGTTGCTGATAATATAGACATTATCCTGAGAACTGACCTTATCTATCTCAACTATATATTTTTTGTACCCGGAATAGGGTGAACTCTCTTCACAGCTATAGATACCGGCAAGTTTTGTATAAACTACAGCATTATTATCCTGTTCACAGGAACTGCCTGCAAATAACAGGACTCCCAGAAATAGACTAAGGAGCTTGCAGTGATTCGGTTCCATTTTCATAATACATTTTTTCAACCTGGTTGCCTTCTTTGTCAAAAGCAACTGCCAGTCCGTTTCTTTTGCCTTTCCTGTATCTGATGAGGCTCATTTTTTCTCCCGACTCATACCAGGTGATCCATTCACCTTCTCTGAGATCATCCTTGTATTCGCCCATGTTTTTCCGGGCTCCTGATTCGTAATAAACCAGAAAAGTGCCGTCAGCCTTACCATCGCTATAGTTCCCCTTTTGTTTGATGTTGCCATTCTTATGAAATATCAGCCATTCACCTTCAAAACGGTTATCTATATATTTGCCTTCTGTGTAGGCTGAACCATCAGGGAAAAAGCTTTTCCACTTACCGGCCTTAACGCCCTTTTCATATTTGCCTTCTTCAAGAATAATTCCTTTCTCATTTTTGGATCCTGAGTTGAAATACTTTATAAACTTTCCATCAAGACTATCATTAGTGTAATTACATTCCAATGAAACTGAGCCCTTCGGAAAGTAACCTGTCAGCTTTCCGTTCAACATTCCATTACTGTAATAACATTCCTTCTGCAAAGCACCATCTTCATATTCTTTATAATAACTTCTGAATCTGCCTTCATATACGCCATTTTTCTTTTCGGATCTCTCTCTGATTTTCCCGTTCTCATAATAAATTTCCAAAGCTCCGTTCTCGATCCCCCCGGAATAACTTTTTACCGATCTCAGTGTTCCATCTTCGAACCAGGCTTTCATGGGGCCATGAATTTTCCCGTTTTCGTAAGAAATGCTTTCACTTATGTTACCGTTTTCGTGAAATATTTTAGTAATTCCATGCAGAAGATCGTTGGTATATTCTGCTTCCTGGTATATCTCCCCGTCGGGATAATAATATTTTAGGGTTCCGTTCAATTGTCCGTTTTCGTAGGGTAGATCCTGCCTGAGATTTCCTCCGGGATAATAGTCCAGCCAGGTCCCCACCAGTTTATTATTCCGGAATTTCCCTTCCTGCCAGACCGACCCGTCGGGATGGTAAATAATATAATTTCCTTCTTTTAATGTATCCCTGCCATCGATGATCCCCTGGTATTTTTCTCTTGTTGAGTTAGGGTTATTATCATAATGGGTTTCGATCCAGTTTTGAGCATCCAACCGGAAAGGTAGTGTGATTATAAAAAGCAGTATGATTTTTCTTATGGTCATTTCACCTCCAAAAGCATTTGAACTCCTTCTATCGCGGAATTGTTTCCATAGTCCATTAACATGGCAAGAGCATAGGAACCGGGTTGAGGATCGATAGGAAGTGATAGCTCAACCCGCCGGCTGAAGCCGGGGTAAATGGTAAAGCGTGTTTCCCTGAACTGCTGTTCTTCCGCCGTTTCAAGGTTGGCAAGTGCAAGAAAAACTTTGGCATCAATCACTTTATCACCTTCGTTTGAAATCAGGGCCTCAAAGGAACGTAATTTCTTTCCTGGTTTGGTGACTTCTTTTAGCTCCATGATCTTTGCCTGGTAATTCTGATTGGCCCGCGGACTTTGTTTTACCAGAACCACGATTCGTGGCACAATAATTACACCGGTTGCAAGCTGCTTATCAGCTTCAGAAGGACGTTGTTCCTTTGCCACTTCAACATTTATCATTCCCCAGCGGGTAGCGTATCCGTTTCTTGGAACCGACATAATTACTTCTATTTCTGCGCTTTCATTGGGGTTGAGTTCTACGAATGCAGGATTTATGTTTATCCAGTTAAACAGGGAATGATCTGTTGTTCCGGGTTCAAAACGTTGCTTTGTGCCGCTTTCATCGGGTTCATAATCGCTAAGGTTAAATGTGTACTTCTGTCTCTCCGGGCTATGATTACGGATAGTAAGTGTGCGGTTTTGTATCTCTCCGGGATTGGCGGTAAAATTCATCAGTACAGGAGCTACTTCAAAATCCTGTGAAAATACCTCAAAAGACAGCCAAAATAGCGCAGTAAAAATCAATACAGGGTTTTTCATTTTCATGTATGCAAAGCCTTTTTATGTGGAATTGTTTATCACAAACGGATGTGGATTAATCTTATGCTGAGCAAAAATAATTAATTTTCAATACACTGGTATGATAAATTGGCCTGCAGATAAATATTAGGTGATTACAACCGAAGAAAAGCAGGTGTTTACCCTTATTTTTATTTTGCATGTCTTCCTGAAATCTATCTGATAAATACTGAATTATGAATTACAGCCATATAAAATGCTCTGATAAGCATTATATACAAAATCGGGTGTTTATACCTGCTATATACAGGTGTTTTTGCATCAATTTCAAGTGATTGCCCTGTTTTTTGGGGCTTAAAGCTTAGATATTTTTGAACTTCCTAATGAAAGAGATTTGCGGAATATCCAATAGTAAAAAGGTGTATTGCGGGATCTTTAAAATTAATTATAAATATTATTCATCAAAACTTTAATGATTATGAAAAAAGTATTATTGACAACTGCAGCCTTATTGGTTTTTGGTGCAGGAATTTTTGCCCAGGCGGTTAAGGACAGGCAGGTTATTCCTGTTTCCGTGAATCTTAACCAGGTCTTAAGAATGACCATTACCAATGGCGGAAACATTGAATTTGTTTTCAATTCCATTGATGATTACCGGAATGGCTTATCTGCTGATGCCCTAACATCGGTATCAGCGAACCCTGGAACTTCGGAAGATTTTTACCAGACCGATTTCACTGTTTCATCCTCCACACGCTGGATGATAAACTATGGATCCGAACAGGCAACATTTATTGGCACAGACAATCCTGCTAACACGCTTGCTCTTGATAATGTAGGCTTTTCTCTTGTAAACAGTGGGACTCATGTCTTTGAAATTGCTGGTGGTGCACTGGGTCTTACACCCGGAACGAGCCTTTTCAGTGCCCCGACAGATAATGGCAATGATATTGCCGCTCTTCAGGCATATCCCGTTGCTCTTCTTCAAGACAATGATGATGATATATCAAATGCAGGAGATGCTACTGAGAATGATTTCAGCCTTCTATGGAGATGCGGAACAAGCGAAGGAACTGTTACTCCAATGAATCCCGTTAGTTTGCTTAATGAACAACCCAGTCCGGAACCCGACCGGTATGTGACAAATGTTATATTTGAACTGGGGGTGGATAATTAATAGCATAGTCCATAACAACTTTTCATGAGAAATAGTCAACTTCTTCGTTGACTATTTCTATTTTTGCATCATCTTTTATGTACCGAATTGTTTATGAGAAGTTTTGTTCTGGCATTTGCCCTGTCTATATTAAGTTTTTCCTCTTATTCCCAGGAATGGAATTATGCGCGTTTATCCCTTCTTTATGGTAGTGATATTCCCTTTAATTTTAATTCGATTGAAAAATACAGGACCGGGATTACAATAAATGAAGGGACAATTCTGGGAATAACACTTGCAGACTCTTCCCAGGCCGGACACACTCTTGAAGGATTTGACCTGAACATAAGAACTTTTAACGGAGCCACATTTATAAGGGGTGAGTCGTCAAATCTGAGTCTGGATAAAATACAGATAAAGGCTGAAAATTATCTGGGACTGGGGGCGGGTTTTTCCTATGGTTATGTAGATTTAAGCTCCGTCTGGACAATACTTTTCTCATACAATAATCCTGCATTTACCGACCTTAGCTGGGACCTCCATCAACTTGGCATCTCATATCAGTGTGGAGTGCCGGTTTCTGAGGGAGGAAACGGAACATTACTTGGGGAGGACCCCGATTACTACACAATTGAGCTTGAAATAGAACTGGTTCCTACAGGACCCGGTTTTTAATTAGCCGACAGAATGCACAGAAGGGTAAAAAGGAGTCATTTTTTTGATATCAGAAATTATTCACGGAGCTGTAAGCCGGATCTTTTTCTGATATTAATCTTTCTGTGGCTTATCGGCATCCCTGGTTTTTCCCAAACGCTATTGGATGACAGTACAATTGTTTTTGGTTTTTCCCATCCATCGGTTCAACTTGAAGAAGCAGGAACTTATTTCAACGTTATAAATATTGAGAACAGAGGGGACAGGGAGGTGTCGGGTAGCTTGTATTTTCGGCAGCCCGAAGGCTGGGTGCTTATAGGCTCCTCCAGTTACAACATTCAGCTTGCTCCAGGTGAGAAAACCTCCCTTCCTCTCAGGGTTGGGATCCCAAAAAATACTACCGGTGGGATATCTTACCTTATAAGGGCTGTTCTCGGGCTTGAAAATAAGAGCTATCACCGGAGTGCATATTTAACGATAAAAAAGAAAACAGACTGGAGAATGAAATCCGGAACAAGCGAGGTATACCTCAGTGATTTCAAACCTGTAGGCAGTTTTGATATAAGGCTGGAAAACAGGGGCAACTCCAACGAGCTGATAAAACTTAAATTTGATAAAGGAGCTTTGCTGAAGTTCAGGACTTATATCGAAGCAGACAGTATATTATTCGTTGAGCTGCCTGCCCATAAGGACACCTTGCTGAGATTCGACATTTCCCAAAATAAAGATCTTTCATATGCAGAATACCGGGCTTTAAAGCAAAACTGGAAATCTACCAGCGTTTATGTCGAAGCAAGCACACCCGGAAAAAAGGAATATGCCGGGGTGAGGATGATTCCACTGCAAAGTGAAAAAAACAATGATATGCCTTTCAGAAGTTCACCGGTTAATCTGGATATGACACTATTCAATCTTTTATCCTACCAAAGACCTAAAGCCTCTGTTAAAATTCACGGAAAAGTTTTATTTCCTGATGACCAGCAAATACAGTATTCCCTGGGTATGTATAACCTGTATTTTAATCCCGATATGTATGAAAATCTGGATGTTTACCAGATGCTTCGCTATATGGTTCGTTATAATGATCCCCAAACACAGGTATGGATAGGCGACAGGCTCGGTACCGGTCTCTTGCATACAATGACAGGAAGAGGTCTTCAGGCTCAGCACACACTGAGGGATAAACATACTTTATACCTTAACCTGATTCAAAATCCCTATGGTGGCAGCCTTGGATCCTTTGCCGGATTCAGCAGTACGCTGGGAAGACTTGCTGTTAACACCGGTTTGACAATAGAGACGGCTGCAGGAGGAAACAACGATTATTATTCTGTTCACCTTGGCGGCACCTACCGTTTTTTGAGTCGCCATACCGTTCGTCTTCAAACGGTTACTACTCTTAATCGTTTTTCGTCCGGAAGATATCTTGCCAGTGACACCACGACCCTGGGTTTTGCCTACCGGGTTGGTTATAATTATAAGGATAAAAAACTTGCTATCAGAGTTGATAATACCAACACCTCTTTTGCATTTCTGAAAAATGCCGGAATAAACCGTTTGGATTCGGATGTCCGGTACAAGGTAAATGATCGATTAAGATTATTTGGTTTATACCACCACAACAGTTATTCTGCCAGTCGATACCCCTATAATTTTTATTTTCCTGATAACCGAAACATAAATGATAACGGGAGAATATTGATGTCTTATACCAGCGGGAATGTAATTTATCAGGCAGGCCCTCAGTTTTTCAGCACGGTGAGGAATAATTATAATCCCGGAACAGGGGTCAGTACCCGTTACCTTAATTATCAGCCCGGAATAATGACTTCAATAACATTCAGAATGGGAAGCATGAGAAGTCTGACCCCAAATTTCTCGTTCAATACCATGTATTTTAAATATTCAACAGACATTCCCGGCGACGAAGCTTTCTCTTTATCAGGCCGGTGGAAATATACCGCGGGGCTGAGCTATTACGATCATGCCTTTAAGTTAAATGCCTATTATTCCAGTGGAGAAGCTTCGGATATTTACAGGAGTGTTGTTATTGATGAAGATCCGGAGATAAACCAGGCCATTCATCTTCGTCCATACTATGAGCGATATTTTAAAGATGAGACCATCCGACTGAGTACTTATATTAATTATTCATTCTACATGCCTTCTCAACGTGAGAATACCATCTTCAATGTTACGGCGGATTTTAAACTTAAATCGGGATGGAACCTTTTCGGTGCCTTTAATGTTTACCGGAATTCAAGAACTGATAGCGATGTAGGAAGGATAACCACGAGAGACCTGAATCTGCTTGCCGGCTTCCGGAAGAATTTTGATGTTCAACAACCCCGTTTAAAATATCATGATATTACAATTCTCGGATTTAATGATCAGAATGGTAATAATGTTAAAGATGACAATGAAAAGCCCATTTCAAATGTCCTGATCAAAATCGCCCGGGACCCTGTTAAGAATAAAGAAGAAAAAACCGGTTTTGCAGAAACACTCATGATCACCGATCCTGATGGCAGGATACATTACGGAAATATTCCCGAAGGAAATTATGATCTTCAGATCACCCCCCTGTCAAATCTCGAAGACCTTTATTTTCTTGATGGGCAACACCAGAGTCTTAAAGCAGAAGAAGATAAGATACACTATTTACCCCTTGTGGAAAGTCATAAGGTTAAAGGCAGGATCATTATGGATCGTGACCCCAACAGTAATGAGGGGAGAGTAAACCTGGAGGGTATCCGAATTACTGCTGAAGGAGAAAACGGAGCAAATTACTCTACCCTGTCAGGCCCGGGCGGTAGTTATGTTCTAAACCTGCCTAAGGCTAATATTTATAGGGTGAAGATCTTTAATGTTTTCGGAGACCGTTTTGTCCTTGAGCAGGGAGAATTTGAAGTCCAGTTTATGGAGAACAAAACCATTAACCTCGATTTTCGCTTTCGTGAGCAACGGCGTGAAATAAAGTATAAGGAAGGTGAGCAACTGTTTGATTTTAATATTAAGCGAAAATAATCCGGACTTTCCATAAGAAAACCATTAGGGCCTTATGGTTTTGCAGGAATGATAAATTTATGCTTGAAGATATGTATTTTCCCTGCTAAAAATCAATAAGTTAATCCGGGTGGGTACTTCTTAAGGTTTTTTAATACCTTTCTTCCCCTGGATTTAAATCCGGCAGAGTTTTTTTCAAACTGATCAAGGATAACCTCCGATAGCTCGACTGCCAGTTCCGGGTAAACCGGGATGTGATTTTCGATGATCTGCATGGCGAAGATTTTAGAAGCAACTTTTTTATCCTCTTCCATTAGCCAACGAAAGCAGACATCAATGAGTATACCCCGGTATTCCTCGGGTATTTTTGTTCGCATCAATATCTTCAGAAGATTTCTCCGGGTCCCCGGATGTGTGAAATTGTCAAGATTTTCAATTATATCTTTCAGATAGGGATCGATCAGAGCAGGATCTTTCTGAGTCAATAATTCAGCAACCCACGCCGCCCTGGGGGGTATAGGGTCTTTCTCCTGCAGAATACAGGTCATTATTGTACGGAAATGTCCGGGATCTGTTCCCAGGGCATCGGCAATATAATGCATATTGAAACGGGACAGCTCTGTCAGAAGTTGTTCGCGGATATTCATCGAAAATTACCTTCCTGTCATTTTTGAAGGATTCACCCACTCATCAAACTGTTCTTCTGTCAGGTAGCCAAGTCCGAGAGCAGCTTCTTTCAGGCTTGTGTTATCAGCAAAGGCTTTTTTTGCAATTTCTGCAGCTTTTTCATAACCTATATGCGGATTCAGGGAGGTAACCAGCATAAGAGAATTATAAAGGTTCTTTTCGATGTTTTCACGGTTGGGTTCAATTCCTACTGCACAATTGTCATTGAAAGAAATACATGCATCACCGATAAGTCTGGCCGATTCGAGGAAGTTGTGAATCATCATGGGCTTGAATACATTAAGCTCAAAATGACCATTGCTGCCTCCAATGTTTATCGCCACATCATTGCCCATTACCTGAGCACATACCATGGTTATGGCTTCAGCCTGGGTGGGATTAACTTTTCCGGGCATAATTGAAGATCCGGGTTCATTTGCAGGAATAATGATCTCTCCGATGCCGCTTCTGGGACCGGAAGATAAAACACGGATATCATTTGTTATTTTCATAAGGCTCACGGCTACGGTTTTTAAAGCGCCGGAAGCCTCCACAATGGCATCGTGTGCGGCCAGGGACTCAAATTTATTATGAGCTGTAATAAAAGGAAATCCGGTGAGTTCAGCAATCTTTTCAGCAACAAGCTCTGAATAGCCTTTTGGAGTATTTATACCTGTCCCTACTGCTGTAGCCCCCAGGGCGAGTTCAAGGAGATGTTCCATACTGTTTTGTATCGTTTTCATCCCGTGGTCGAGTTGTGAAACATAACCGGAGAATTCCTGTCCCAGGGTGAGTGGAGTGGCATCCATCCAATGTGTGCGTCCAATTTTAACAATATCGTCAAAGGCTTCGGATTTTTCTTTAAGACTATCCCTGAGTTTTCTGATGCCCGGAATGGTTGTTTCAACCAGCATTTTATAGGCCGCTATATGCATGGCTGTGGGAAAGGTATCATTTGAAGACTGAGATTTATTAACATCATCATTCGGGTGAATCAGGCGTGTGCCTTCTCCGAGCTTATTACCTGCGAGAACATGTGCCCTGTTGGCAATTACTTCATTGACATTCATATTGGACTGGGTACCGGATCCTGTTTGCCATACAACGAGAGGAAACTGATCATCGTGTTTTCCTTCCAGTATTTCATCACAGACCTTCGATATAATATGGGCTTTTTCTTCCTCCAGTACTCCGAGCTTTTCATTGGTTTTCGCTGCAGCCTTTTTTAGATAGGCGAAAGCCTGAATAATTTCCCGGGGCATTTTTCCTTCACCGATCTTAAAATTGTCGAGAGACCTCTGGGTTTGAGCTCCCCAGTACTTGTTAGTAGGGACTTTTACTGTTCCCATGGTGTCTTTTTCGGTTCTGTATTGCATGGCTATTGAGTTTTTTTAATCAGGAATTTCAACAAACATAACTGCTACAAAGTGATTGTTATCAGAGTCGGTGGAAAAACCCACTCCGCATTGTGAATATTCACCCAGAAGGATGTCAGTGTATTCAGGAGTTCTCTTCATACGATTCATGATACTATCAGAATTTTCCACCTCAACAGAAAAGGTAAGCAGGGCGTAGGATGTACCCCCGAGGTTATCTGCCAACTCACCGAGGTCCTGCTTAGCCTCAGGATCGTTAAGATCATAGGCGTTCGATGCAATTTTATCTGAAACCATTCTTGCTTCTTTGAAAAGCAGAAATTGCTCAACAAGACTGCTTAGTCCGTTAGATGTCCGGTAATTGTTAATTTTCAGGTAAACTTCTCTTTCGATCTGTGCAATCTGATGGAATCCTTCTTCTTCGCCACAATTAGTTGTGCCAATCATCAGAGCTGACAGGAGGATGAATAAACAAATAATACTTTTTTTCATTCGATTATAGATTTAAGTGGTCTGAGAGATGGTTTATGATCGAAAAAATCAATCACAAACATATCTGCATTCAGGATTAAAAAAGCTTATCAATATTTTCCGGTGGATCTCCGATCACCGCCTTCCGTCTGGTTAATACGACAGGTCTTTTGAGAAGTTTCGGATTCTCAGAAATAATCCTGATCCACTCATCATCATTAAACGTTTTCCCTTTTAATTCTTTCTTAAAGTAGTCTTCCTGAGTTCTTACAAGGCCGGAAGGGGGAATGTTGGATTTCAAAACGATCTCTTTCAGTTCATCTTCCGTGATACCGTTCTTTATATATTCCCGGATCTCAAGATCATCTGTGATGGTGCGCAGATGTTCGAGTCCTGCCCGGCTTTTTCTGCAACGATTATTATGATATACTATGCAAGACATAGAAAAAGGTATTTGAGTTTTCACTCAAAAGTATCAAAAAAAGAAGGGATTCTCAATATTTTTATCAGCAGTTTGGGCAGAAAAGAAAAGTTAAAATTTTTCTGTGTCGGTCCTTTTGGATCTCCAACTGCCAGGAAACGGGACCATTAAGTGATAATGACAGCTCACCTGAGTAGAGCTCATGAATAAATTTGAAACAGATAATTGATAAATAAAAAAAGAAAAATGTAAAATGAATTTAACACATAGCGTTAATTTAAAACCCCTTGGCATTTTTATTGCTGAGGTTAGAAGCATTTAATAATTTGTAACTATCAGGTAGCGAATATTTTTTTTATCCGGAAGTTTTCCATTTTTCCGGAGTTCTCATCCAGTCTTCCATTTCCAGATCTTCTTCTATGATTTTTTCTGTCTTTATCCACTCATAATCCAGCATCCATTGTTCCAGTTCAAGATTTTCCTCAAAAAACTCTTCTATGGCCTGAAAATTCTCCACAACCGGAAAAGAATAGTCTTCCATTACTACAGATGAATCAAGTCCGGTAATAAGATTATCAGCACCGGACAAATTATTTAACATAGTTTTTGATGATCTTTTTTTTATCAGCCCAAATGCGGAATGCTGAAAACTAAAAACCGGCCGGGAGAAGGAATTATTATTCCTTTGGCTGTATAAATTGGTTTCCGGAATTAAAGGAGGATTTTGAGTGGGGAACTTTGCATTTACCGGTATTATTATCATGGCAACAAATGCGAGCAGTGAAATTCCTGTTTTACTCATGGTGTTTAATCAGGTTTAATGTGTGCGGCAAACTTAAGTAGAGTCTCAGTCCGTCGTTTGTGTTTTCCACGCATATACCAGGATTATTCGACCAATCTGTACTTGCCACCCTTCTTCACTATCATTTTGGCAGGATCCCGGACCACCCCCAAAATCCCAAAATCCCAAAATCCCGTAATCCCGTAATCCCATAATCCCTCACTCCCTACTCCCTACTCCCTACTCCCTACCCCCCTTTCCCTATACCCCCTCGGACTCGTTCCGAATTGCTTTTTGAAAGCCCGGGAAAAATACGCCTGATCACTGAATCCGAGTTTATAACAAATCTCTGAAATGGAGCCTGAATTTTGAGAAAGGAGATCGGCTGCTCTCTGTAACTTCAATGACCGTATTAAATGTCCTGCCGGCTGACTGATAAGAGAATTAAGTTTTCTGTTGAGTTGCGAGATGCTCATGTTGACTTTTTCTGCAAGCATGTTTACGGAGAAATGCTCATCCTCAAAATGTTCTTCTATGATCTTCAGGGTCTTTTCAAGAAATGCCTTATCAACCGATACGGCCGTTACTTCCGATGGTTTAATTACAGTGGATTTGCTGAATCTTTTTCGCAACTCTTTACGTTGGGATATCAGATTTATGATCCTCAGCTTTAATTCCTTTTCGTTGAAGGGCTTGGTTAGATAATCATCAATGCCGGTTTCAAGGCCTTCCAGTTTATCTTCCATACATGCTTTTGCCGTAAGCATGATTAGGGGGATATGCGCAGTTTTTTCATTTGCGCGAATCTCTGTGCATAACTGATAACCATCCTTCCTTGGCATCATTACATCAGTGATAATAAGGTCTGGCAGAAACTCCTCTGCAAGGTTTACTCCTTCCTGGCCGTCTTTTGCTTCAATAACATGGTATTTTTCTTCTAGTTTCTCCCTGATATAATCCCGAAGATCAGTGTTGTCTTCAACAATTAGAATGATTTCCTTATTTATGTCATTCTGTTTTGTTATAACAGATACTTTATCGCCGGAATATTTACTTTCCGGTTCATGTTCAAAAATTATCGTATTTTCTGTTTTACCGGAGATGCCCGATTCTGGGTTAATGTGCTCCAAAGAAAGAATGCCCATTGGTATTTCAATAATAAATAGGGTTCCCTTTGACTCTTCACTGCGAACACTTATTTTGCCATTGTGTATTTCAATAAGTTCTTTTGCAAGCGCGAGGCCAATTCCTGTTCCCTCAAATTCCTTCCTGATGGAATTATCTCCCTGGTAGAACCTGTCAAATATTTTTGAAAGCCGGTCGGACGGGATGCCGATACCGTTATCCTCTATATGAATTTCAACAACCCGATCTTTCCTGCTTTTTACAGAGACCTTTATTTCTCCGCCATCGTTAGTAAATTTGAATGAATTGGAGATAAGATTGTAGAATACTTTTTCCATTTTATCGACATCAAAAACCACAGGAATATTTTCGCTGTTGCTTTCAAAATGAAGACTGATATTTTTTGTGTGAGCAAGAGATTCAAAGGAATATAAAACATTTTTTAAAAAACTGACAATATTCGTCAGGCTTGTATTTAATTCCATGCCGCCCGCTTCGATTTTGGATAGGTCCAGTAACTGATTTATCAGACCAAGCAAACGGCTGGCGTTTTTTTTCGCTATTTTTATTCTGTTTTTATCTTTTTGATGAACAGGAGAAGAAGCCACACTTTCCAGATGTCCAAGGATAAGTGTCAGAGGAGTACGAAATTCATGGGAGATATTTGCAAAGAAATTTGTTTTCAGTTGATCCAGTTTTCGAAGTGTATCGGTTTCCACCTTCTCTACGCTTAATTGATTCTTTAGTTTAATTCGACTTAATTCAACTCTCCGGATCAGGTAAAGACCTGAAGCAAATATCAGTAGGTATAAACTATAAGCCCACCATTTTTTCCACCAGGGGGGAGTGATCACAAACCCCAGGGAAGTTCCGGTGTCATTCCATAAGCCATGGTTATTTGATGCTTTAACCCGAAAAATATATTCTCCCTGTGGCAAATGGGTATAAGTAACATTTCTGCCGGAGCCTGCGTAAATCCATTGCTTATCATAATTCTCCAGTTTATAGGCATATTGATTTTTTTCCGGTGCTGAATAATCCAGGCCTGCATATTCTATGACTATATTCCGGTCACCGTGTGAAAAGATTAATTTATCCTTCCGGGAATATATATTATGAATTTCCATTTCTTTGCCATCAGACGATTCCCGGTCCAGGATCTTTACATTGGTAATGACGATATTGGGTTTATAAGGGTTGTTTCTGATATCTTCGGGATAGAAATAATTTAATCCCTTAATTCCTCCGAAGAACATCTTTCCATCTTTCCCAAGAAAGAATGCTCCAGTATTGAATTCATTGCTTTGCAGGCCGTCTTTTTTGTCGTAATTTTTAAAGGAACCGGAAACCGGATCAAATCTTGATATTCCCCTGTTGGTGCTCAGCCACAATTTCCCTTCCTTGTCGGGTAAAATGGCATAAATAACATTGTTCGGTAATCCATTGTCAATGGTGAATTGCCGGAAAGTTTCATCTTTCATGTTAAACAGATTTAGTCCACCACCATCGGTGCCTATCCACAGGTATTTGCCGGGGTCGGAGGGGTCGGGGCAAATAGATTTTACGCTGTTATTATTCAGACTTAAAGAATTGGCCGGATCATTCCGGTAAACGGAAAATGATCCTGTCAATGGGTCAAAACGGTATAATCCGGAATTGGTACCTAACCATAGTTTATCTTCCCTGTCTTCGTAAATTACGGACCGGAGCTGTATATTATCCAAACTGCTTTCAGCGTAACGGTAATGCTGAAATATTCCTTTTTCAACATCAAGTAATTTACTCAGGTACATATTTGTGGCGACCCATATCGATCCTTTGCTGTCCTGGAACACTGAAGATATTTCTTCTTGTTTCAATCCATCAGGATTTTGGGAATTATATTTATAATGAATCAGGTCCCCTATGGGATAATTATAACGGTATAGTCCCCGTTCAGTGGCTGCCCAGATTGCATAATCCCTGGCCTGGAGCATCGATAGCACAGGGGTATTCCCAAAATCGTCCGGGCTGTCGGAAGTTGTTTCAAAACTTATGAGTTCGCCTGTTTTTTTATCCAGCCGATAGAGAACTCCGGCGCTGATCCATATGTTACCGGTATTATCTTCAAGAACAGACTGTATGCTGAATCCGGTGATCCTTGAAGCAATGTCTTTTTTTCTGTTTAATAGTGAAAATTGATTTGCCAGAGGTTTATAGATGTTTATGCCCATGCCTGCGGTGCCTATCCATAAATTACCTGTCTTATCAAGGCAAAGCCCCGATATTACATTATAGCTGATCGATTTTTGGTTATTGGCATCGGGGGGGAAATAATCATACTCATATCTGGTGGGGTCAAACCTCATTAGTCCTCCCGGAGAAGCTAGCCAGAGCATCCCGGAATCATCCTCAGCAATTCTTGTGATCTTTTCCCAGCCATAACTGTTTCGGGAATAACGGTGCTCATGAAAACTGAATTGTCCACTATATCTGTCAAATTTTGCAAGAGCCGGTTTCATGCCCAGCCATAAGAAACCATCCCGGCTCTCATAAATGGAAAAAATATCTGAGGAAAACGGATTTTCTGAATTAAGCGGATCATGGCTTTTAATCATGTGATGAACTAAACGTTGATTAACCGGATCATACTGGTAAAGAGCATTATCACTTCCAATCCAGAGCATATTTTCGCTATCAAAATGTAAAGAAAAAATTGTTCTTTCTTCCAAACCCTCAATTGTCGAAATTGTATTATGGTGGTGATTGCTATTGCGGGTTTCCTGATCTTTATTATTAAAGCTTAGCTGAAAAAGACCTTTTCCCCCTGTTCCCACCCAGATGTTTCCCTGATGATCTTCTTCAATTGACTTGATCTGATTTGAGGATCCTTTATTTCCTGCCTGCGGATCAAGAGTAATACGGTGAAAGATTTCTTCCGAAGGCGAAAAACAATTCACCCCGTCTTTTATTGTACCGATCCAGATATAGCCACGGCTATCTTCGAATAATGTTGTAATATGATTACCTGAAAGAGAGGAAGTGTCGAAAGGATTATGATAATAATTTTTAAAGGAATAGCCATCATATCTGTTCAGACCATCTTTGGTGCCGAACCACATAAAACCATGCTGATCCTGAATAATTGTATGAACTGAATTCTGAGACAGGCCGTCATCAATGCTTAACCGATCAAAACTCACATCACCGGCAGATATGTTCTGCGAAAAGAGGATTACAAGGAGAAAATATACTATTTTATCAGAATCCATCTTTTGTATATTTAAGTAAATAAGATGTAAATATCTTAAATAGTGTCTGTCCATAATGTCCGATATCTGCGTTATGCTTGCCGGAAAAATGCTCATTTACACGAGTAAACTCCGCTTTTTCCGGCTTGTGCCTC
>CAYRTD010000062.1:0-22234 GCA_964426915.1 uncultured Bacteroidaceae bacterium
ATCTTGAACATTATGTTCCGATAGCTATCGGAACAGACACTCGACTCTATTGACAAGCACTAAATAATATTTCATAAAATGATCAAATATATAACCATTTCTTTTTTCTTCATACTGATTATTACTTCCTGCAGAGAGCACGAACTTCATCAAGTTTTTCCTGATGCGGAGATTTCTGTTTCGTTCTTATCGGTAAATGATACCACCAGGACATATAAAAGCATCGATTCAACGGATCTTACTGTTCTGCTTTCCAAATCAACAGAACAGAAAATGAATGATAGCATCACTGTTTTTGATGTTGAAATTGAAAATTTGTCTGATAATTCGTGGAGTGGAATTGTTAAATTTGATTTGACTGTACCTTCTGAAGAACCCTGGTTTTTTATGCCGGGTTTTATTTATGGTGATAACCAAAGTTTTTTAGATTATAAATATATGCAGAAGCTTTGGCCCCGGGTAAGAAGGGGAGAGTCTGATATTCCCTATTCATCTTATTTCAGGGCACGTTCCGATCGGTTAAGCTACCCATTAAGTGCACTCTATTCCAATGGACATGTGTATGGCATATCCGGATCTCCATATATGGTTAATAATGAAGAGGGAGATGTTTTTTGGTATCCAGGCATTAAAGGAGATTTTTTACAATTCAACGGGTTTGGATGCGAAATGGACACTTTATCTGCATCAGTTAGTTTTACCATCGGATATGAAAATGCACCATGGCTCTATGTCGCCGGGGATATAATCGAACCGGCTACTGCTCCTGAAGAAGGTGCAGTCTCTATTCCGGCGGGTGGCTCATTAAGTTTTAAACTACATGTCTATTCTTATAACGCAGAGGACAGGCGTGCACTTAACTATGCCATAAAGAACCAGGTCGCATTGTTTCACGAGGAGCCACAAAAAGTGGTAAGTCCCCTGAAAGGTATAGAAGATTTATCGGTGGCTGTTTTTGAGGACGCATACGATAAAAAAGCCAAAAACTATGCCACGGTGACAAGATTGGAAAATGGAGAGGTGCTAAGGGATCCATCATCATTTTCTATTGGATGGACCGGCGGTATGGTGGTGGCTACACCCCTGTTAATGGCGGCTCACCGGCTGGACAGGGAGGACATGAGATTGCAGGCTTTGGAATGTATACAGGATATTGTAGACAATTCACTGAATGAGAAATCGGGTTTGCCTTACGATGCGAAGAGCAATGGTGAATGGACAACCAATGGCTGGTGGGAGTATTATATATGGAAACCCATTGAAGGAATTTCTGCTCATTCTTCTTACCTGGCCGGACAAGCCATGTTTTACATTCTTAAGGCTTACGAGGTTGAAAGAGAGTTTAGCAATGTGGAACACAACGACTGGTTGGATTTTGTTATTCAGGTTTCTAACAGGATTGAGCAGACAAAGAACAGTGAAAACGAGTATCCATACCGGTGGTCTCCCGAAACAGGGGAGGCGCTTGATTATGATGCCATTGGAGGTGCATGGTGCCTCGCTACAAGGGCATACCTCGCCTCTATGCTTAAGGATTCATTAATGCTTAAACAAAGCGAACAGAGCATCGACCATTACTGGAACAAATTTGTAAAGCAAATGAATTGCTATGGCACTCCACATGACATTTGGATGGCCACCGAAGAGGAGGGTGTTTTGGCTTTTGTAAAAGCCGCGGCTATTCTTCACAAGTATACTGGTGAAGAAAAATATTTAATGTATCTCCGCGATGGAATCGACTATGAATTTACGTGGAAGTATTGTTACAACACAATAATAATGGTGCCCCCTTTAAGTAATGTTAACTGGTCATCTTCCGGGGGGTCGGGTACTTCTATAGCAAACCCACATGTTCATCCAATGGGAAACCTGATTATGGACGAAATACTTTATTATGCAAAAGTTACAGGGGATAATTATTACTATAAAAGAGCCAAGGATGTTTTCTACTGGCCGTTGCAATCTTATAACCACTATGATGGTGAATTGGATTTTGGCAAAAAGGGATGGATGTCGGAGCGCCACTGCCCACACCAGGGTTTGTTGATTGAAAAGTATCCGGACGGTAATCCTGCCAGTATATGGTTTGTTTTTCACGCCTGGGGTTCTGGTTGTGCGCTTGAATCCCTTTGTGGTGATGCTTTTGATGAAGGTTTTTAACTGTTTAGTCGAATTGGAAGGTTTGATATAAGTGATTTTAATAGATTAGAATTAATAGTTATGAATACAACCAAAAGTCTCTTTTGTACAATACTTCTTTTTGTGAATTTCATCTCATATTCACAATCTGAACAATATCCACGATTTGGAATTATTACCGATATTCAATACTGTGATTGCGAAACCGCAGGTTCCAGATTTTATCGGGGTGTTCCTGATAAATTAAGGGCTGCTGTTGATTCCCTGGATTCCGAAAATATTGAATTCATTCTAAATTTTGGTGATGTCATAAATAAATATTGGAAAAGTTTTGATACCATACTTCCTATTCTCAATGATGCTTCGTTTGACGTCTATTATACTCTTGGTAATCACGATTTTGAAGAGCTGACCCAGGGTCAGGTTGATTCTCTCACAATTCTCTTAAATATGCCATCAAGGTATTATACTTTTAAAAAGGGCGACTGGCGTTTTGTAATGTTAGACGCGAATGAAATAAGCACGTATGCCTATCCGGAGGGAAGCAACGAGTATAATTTTTTCGTGAATTATATTCTAAATCTTGATGAGGTAAATGCTCATAACTGGAATGGTGGGGTATTTTCAAATCAACTTTCCTGGCTTAAAAATATACTTGCCAAAGCTGATACTCTTGGTGAATTCGTTATTGTTGCCGGTCATCCAAATATTTACCCCCTCAATATGAACAGCATGTTGAATTATGAAGAGGTTGCAAATATACTTGAAGCACACAATAGTGTGAAAATGTATATGGCTGGACACTGGCATGATGGAGCATATGTTTTAAATAATGGTTTGCATTATCTTACATTCAGGGCAATGCTTGATTATCCGGATTCGACGGCCTTTTCAATTGTAGATGTTACCGATAATGAGATTATTATTAACGGTTTTGGCCGGGAGCCTGACAGGATACTTCCTTACAATGCTGAATATACGCTAACAGTTGAAAATGGAACCGGGAGCGGCACTTACCGGCAGGGGGCAAGGGTTGAGCTTTCACCTGTTCCTCCTTCAACCGATATGATTTTTTCGCATTGGACAGGTGATGAAGGTGTGCTAAAATCCATTACAGACTCGTCTGCGGTTTTTCCAATGCCGGCTTTTAATATTAAGCTCACCGCGAATTTCAATGCTGTTACTGTGAATAAAAGTACATTAGAAAGTCTTAAGGTATATCCTAATCCTTTCACGGATCATTTATATATTAAACACTCATGCAGGATTAATAAAATGATAATATTTGATATTTCCGGCAGGAAAAAAAACCTATATTACCCTGGATCTGATGATGTTACTATTGAGCTGGGTAGTTTGCAACCCGGGATGTATTTTCTTAAACTGGTTGACGAGAGGGGAAACGTGTTTAACAAGGTGATTAGTAATCACTAAAAAAAATGGACATGGCCAAAAGAATGTTTTTTTTACTGGTTATTAGTGCTTATGTTCAGTTAAAGACTGATCTTGAAAAAGATGATGCGTTAATCGTATTTTTTGTGCCTGGTTAACTTTAGTTGCATGAATAAAGAGGAAGAATGCTTTCAATTTGTAAGTAACCTAAACTTAAAAAATAATTTTGATTACACTAAGGTACAGGTAATTGATCACCTTGGGAAAATGGTTATTAATAGGGAGATCAAAGGCTATACAATTGATGTAACTAATCTGGGAGAAGGGGTCTATTTGTTTTTTAATATGGGAAGGAAAAAATAAATGATCCTTATCGGGTGATTGTTACCAGATAATGAGTAGTAAAAAACAGAGGCCGTCAAATCAATAACGGCCTCCTAATGGCCAGATAAATTGATGTTCCTAAGTTCAATATTACTGAGCCACTTTTTTAAGTATGGTTTCAATTATTTTAAAAATGCATTTGAAATTAGGAAAGAATTCTAATAAGTATCATTTAGTCTTCAAAAATAAACATAATTTTTAATTAGTAAGACACAAGAAGAATAATACTAAAAGAAGATTTATTTGCTAATACTATTACAAAAATAATAGAATAAACAGATTAGATACGAAGTACAATCAGGTAAATGAATGATTTGTCCTATTAAAATAAACATTTACAAAGCTTAATTTTCTTTGCTTAGCCTAAATTTGATACACTTATTTTTCCTCAAACAACTAAAAAAATTAACAGTGATAAATTACTTTCGGATGAAACAAAATTCTACATTCCTAAAAACTTTATGTGCCTTTCTAATGCTAGTTGCAATAACCCTTCCGGAGTTATTTGGACAAAATGGGTGGAAGGTATCAGGTACCATCACTGAGTTGGAGAATAATCAGCCTATGCCGTTTGTTACAGTTGCTGAAAAAGGTACCAATAACGGTACGGTATCAGACATGGACGGTCATTATACTCTTGAAGTAAACGACCAGAATGCTGTTTTGGTTTTTTCCTATGTAGGATACCTTAAAGAAGAAGTCGCGGTGAATGGAAGATCGGAGATTGATATAAGCTTAACTTCTGATCTGCAAAAAATTGATGAGGTGGTGGTAATTGGTTATGGCACGCAAAAAAAGAGTGATCTCACAGGCGCACTGTCCTCGGTTTCCAGCAAAGATCTGGAAAAGGTGCCTGCTATGGGTATTGATCAGGCTTTACAGGGGAAAGCTGCAGGTGTGGAAATAATTAGTAATACAGGTGCTCCGGGTTCAAAAACAACAGTCAGAATCAGGGGGATTGGAACACTTAATTCAGGCACCGAACCTTTATATGTTATTGATGGGTTTATCATGGGTGACCAGGCTTTTGGCAAGGAGGGTGGAAATATTCCCGATAATAAGGTCGGAATTGGGTTTCTTGATCCTTCGGATATCGAATCAATCGAGGTTCTGAAAGACGCTTCTGCCGCTGCTATTTACGGGTCGAGGGGGGCAAACGGTGTTATTCTTATTACTACCAAAAAGGGGCAAGCAGGTAAGACCAGGGTGAATTTTGATACATACAGGGGGGTACAAACGCTATATAAAAAATATGATATCATGGGACCTGAAGAGTTTCGTGATTACTGGAATGAAGCACGGCAGGCAACAGGGCGGCCTATATACGAGGGATTAGAGGAAGGAACAGAACTGAATGAAACAGATTGGCTCGATGAAGTTTTTTCTCCTGCTGATATGGAGAGTTATAAGTTATCCGTTTCCGGGGGTAATGAATCTTCTACCTTTTACATGGGAGGTAGTTATCTGAAACAAGAAGGCATGATTGAAAATTCAGGCTTTGATAAAATCTCTTTCCGTGTAAACAGCGAACACAAAATAACAGAAAAAATATCAGTGGGTGAGAACCTCACTCTCGCCCGAACGATGAGAGAAAGAATTGCCAGCGAAGGCAGTATTTTGTCTGGTGCTTTAAAGGCAGATCCTACTGCCGAAGTGTATGATTCTACAGGAAACTGGAACCACCTCTTTCGAACTGCCTCCTCTGGAAACCCGGTGGGAGTTATGGAACGCAATAATTATACCTACGAGACCACTCGTTTTCTGGGTTCTGTTTTTTTGGATGCTGAAATAATTAACAACCTAAGTTTCCATAGTAATTTTGGTTTAGATATAAATATTGGTGATATGGAGTCTTTTGATCCCAAATATCATATCACCCCTTCAGACAGAAATGACAGGAATTATTACCGTAAAAGACATGAGAAATGGGTAAACTGGGATTGGGAAAACACTCTTACCTACCACCAGGTTTTTGGTGAGCATGATGTAACGATTATGGGGGGTGTTACGGCTCAAAAGGAATCATTTGTAGACACACGGATAGATGTTCACGATTTTCCCTTTGATGAAGAATTCATGCGATATCCCAATGTCCCTACTATCGACGGAGTGGTAAATGGACTAAGGAGTTCGCCAATGGCTTATTCAATTTTTTCAGTTCTCGGAAGGGCAATTTATAGTTACAACAGTAAATTCTTGTTAACATCAAGTGTGCGCAGGGATGCATCCTCCAGGTTCGGACCTAATTATCGTGTTGGAGTATTCCCTTCATTTTCAGTTGGATATAAAATATCTGAAGAGTCTTTTATAAAGGATATCCCGTATATTTCCTTTATGAAATTCCGGGGAGGCTGGGGAAAACTTGGTAATCAGTCAATTCCTCCTTTTGGCTATACAACCAGTGTCTACACCGGAACAAACTATTCAGCAGGTCTTTCAAATACTGTTATGATTGGAAGTATTCCAAGTGGACCAGCAAATCCTGATATGCACTGGGAGGCAACTTCACAAACAAATTTTGGCATTGATGCTGCTTTTTTTGATTATAAACTGAGCTTAACCATTGACAGGTTCCATAAGAAAACAAGTAATTTGCTTATACAGGTTCCTATTTCGGCTATGACCGGAATTCAGAATCCGGAAAGAATCGGAGGATCTCCTCCATGGCCATTCGTTAATGCAGCGGAGGTAGAGAACAAAGGGATTGATGCCATGCTAACATATAAATTCAGGGCAGGTGATTTTTCTTTCAGCGTGAACGGAAATCTCTCCCACGTGAAAAATGAGGTTTTAAGCCTGGCGGGCGGAGATCCCATATATTCTAATGGAGGCAGGAGCAGAACCATTGAGGGCTTACCTATTGCAAGTTTTTATGGTTATGTAATTGATGGTATTTTTCAATCATATGATGAAATTGCCGATGCTCCAAGTCAGGGAGCAGATGATCCCCACATCGCTGATAATTCAGTTGAACCAAATCCCCAACGATACATTGCCCCGGGTGATTTCCGGTTTAAGGATCTCAATAATGATGGTGTTATTGATGGGGATGACCGGGATTATATTGGAAACCCTCTACCTGAATGGTTTTATGGGTTAAATCTTAATGTTGAATACAAAAATTTCGACTTTTATGCAAGTATTTCAGCCACTCAGGGTAATGACATACTGAATGCCATGACATTTCACCTCAAAGGTTATTCACCAACCAATAAGAGTCGTGACGTTATTGATCATTGGACACCTGAAAACAGGGACTCCGAAAATCCACGGATAGGCGTTAACAGGAATGATAACATGCGTTTTTCGGACTATTACATTTTCGATGGCAGTTATGCCCGGATTAAAAATGTCACTCTGGGTTATACTTTGCCTTCCCAATGGATGTCTAAGATTAATGTGACAAGGTTGAGACTATACCTAACTGTTCAGAATCTCGCAACCTTTACGAGTTATCCGGGTATGGAACCGGAAGTAGGAAGTTCTGTGGGATGGAATCCCTCTCCACTTGACTTTGGAGTGGATAATGCTACCTACCCGCAACCAAGAACTTTTCTATTCGGCATTAACTTGTCATTATAAGGGACTTAAAATATTAATTGTGTAAATATTTCATGAAATGAATAAAAAAATCTCATCAAACCTGGTAGGAATAATATTAAGCGTAATAGTAGGATCATTATTTTTTTCTTCATGCAGTGATTTTCTTGATGTAGAGCAGGAAGCTGTGTTTTCAGATGAAACCTATTACAGGAACCAGGAAACAGCGGAGGAACTTGTAATGAGTTGCTATGATATTTTTCAGTCAAGCTGGCCCATAACTTACTCGGAAGTAATTTCCGTTCCCGGCGATTATCGTAGCGATGACGCACATCAGGGAGGAGATCCAAATCCTCGGGCGGATATTGAAGGAAGGCGTGAAGAAATTGTTCAAATGCAGATTTATGATAATAACCCAGTCGTGAGTAATATATGGACATTCTATTTTGGCGCTGTTTGGCGCACGAATGTTGCTATTGAAAAAATAAATAAAATACCAGATTCTGAATTCGATGAAGGAATCAAGGAGCAATTCATTGCTGAAGCAAAATATTTACGGGCTTATAATTATTCTTTTCTGGTTAAGATTTTTGGGGATGTTCCTGTTATAGATCATCCTCTTTCCCCAACTGAATATCACCAGGCCAGGAATCCCCGGGAGGAGGTATTCGATTTCATTATTTCCGATTTAAGGTATGCTATCAATCACCTTCCTTTAAAAAATGGCATTGCAGCCGGAAGAGCAACCAAAGGAGCAGCCATGTATCTGTTAACCAATGTGCTCGTGTTTGAAGCCGGAACTGATAGGGACAGCCCAAACTGGCAATTGGCTTATGAATTGGCTGATAGTCTGATAAACGGACCCTATTCGGGTGAATACATGTTGCTTGATAATTACATGGATATCTGGATGGAAGGAAATGACTTTAATGATGAAACCATTTTTGAAATTGTTAATAATGACAATGTACAAACAGAGCAAACCAGCTATGTCTGTTATATGTATCCGCGTTTCGTAACTACTGAATCCGGAGATCGCACGGGTAGCTGGGGCTGGGGTAATTGTGTGCCGACCCAGGATCTGGTTGATGAATTTGAAACCAATGAAGATCATGGCGATGTAGTTGAATGGGAGGACCCAAGATTACAAATATCCGTTTGGAGAGAAGGTGATATTGTTCCCCTCGGAACCAACGATCCGCAAAATGTAAACGATAGCCTGCCGGTTTGGGTAAACGATACACCCGATGGTTATTACACCAAAAAATACTGGTTGAATAGCGAACCCGCCGGTTTCCAATCAACCATCAATCAAAAGGTATTCAGGTATTCTGATCTTATCCTTTTCTACGCTGAAGCGGCATGGTACCTTAATAAGGAACAGGATGCCAGAACTGCCGTGAATATGATCAGGGAAAGAGCAAGGCAAGGGAACCCCTCCAACGTATTGCCCGACGTCACAGCCTCTGGTGATGCTTTGCTGGATGCTATCTGGCATGAAAGACGGGTTGAACTATGTATGGAACACCAAAGATTTTATGATCTGTTGCGACAGGATAGGGTGGGAGAAGTAATGCGCGCGTTCGGGGTGAATTTCGTGGATGGTAAACATGAAGTTTTACCTATACCATCAACCGAACTGGACCTGAATCCAAATCTTGTGCAGAATCCAAATTATTAAGGGGTAAAAACGTATTGCCTCCTTTTGTCTCTAGTTAGTGTCTGTCCATAATGTCCGTTTGCTGCGTTATGCTCGCCGGGAAATTGCTCATTTACACGAGTAAACTCCGCATTTCCCGGCATCGCAAGCCTTACAACCGAACATTCTGATCCAGACACCCGACTCTATTGACAGACTCTAGTTAAAATTACGGTCTGGTTTAAGAAAACTTTCTATATCCCGGATCTACATATATATAAAAAAATGATGTTCCTAAGTTCAATTATTACTAATTAAATTCTTAAAAATTATGAGTTTAAAAAAAACAATGTTAATTCTGCTGACCATTTTTATTTTTGGTCCGGCAGCTTACACGCAAGAGGGCTTACAAGCCCTGCAAGCATGGTGGCCTCTGGAGAAGACATCCACCGATGCCACAGGAAACGGCCTGGATGGGGTTCTCATAGGTTCCCCGGCTTTTGACGATACGGATAAAATGGAAGGTGATTTTTCCCTTGTTCTCAACGGGACCGATCAGGAAGTTCAGGTTGAATACGATGAGTTCAAGGCTGAATTTGCCACAAGAACTTTCGCTGCCTGGTTCAAAACAACCGATCCAACTGCCGACCAGGTGATTTTTGAAGAAGGGGGTACAGGTAGAGGGATGGCCATGAGGGTTAATGCCAATAAAATTGAAGCAAGAGCAAATGAAGGTGGTGCAGCTTTGGTTACTTCAACATCTTTTTATTCAACAAACTGGACACATGTGGCTGTTGTTTTTGATAACGGTGCCATGTCGCTGTATGTGAACGGATTACTCGCCGAAATGCAGGATACTGCGGGTTTCACTGCTGTTGGTGGCCATGGCGATCCTTCTACCATTGGCGGATCTAATTGGAGTGACGTGTGGAGTGGAGCAGGAAACTTCTCTGGTAAAATTGACGGAGTTAAAGTATTTACCTCTGCATTAACTGCGGAAGAAGTACTTTCGCTTGCCGTGAAGCCTAAAAATCTGAACGTGATGAAGATTCCTGAGGGCTCAGTAATAAATCTTGATGGAAAACCCACCGATTTTTGGGCAACTTTAAGAGGATTTGATGCAGATCAGAGCAATGAGATTTATAACCTGAAAAATGGAAATGACGCGCTTGTTGAGCCGGATGATGCAGCAGATCTTTCATCTTCATGGAATCTTGCTTATAATGATACCGCTTTGTTTGGCTTCTTTTCAGTAAAAGATGAAACTGTTGAGCAGTTGGGTGATAGCGCTTCCTGGTTCAATGATGCTATTGAGATTTATCTCAAAGTGGGTGGATATGACGACATGCAACTCACAGGTGATATTGGTGATGATTGCGTGAACGGGTATTATCAATATGTATTTTCACCCGAGTATGATGAAACAAGGGTATTTGGAGGTGCGAACACCGACTGCCAGGATATTATGGGAACTAATGCATCATGGCGTTCTGACATTACTTCTGATGGTTATAATGTTGAGTTCTATATTAAATGGGAAGGTTTAAAGGATGAAAATGGTGTTTCTTTCACCCCCTCGGACGGAGCAACCTTAAGATTTGAGCCGCATATCCACGATCATGATGCAGAATACAATGTTGTTAACCCAAGAACTCGATCCTACTGGTCGCTCGACAGACAACCCGGTAATATTGAAGGTGGTCATGCATGGGAAGCCGGGGCATGGCAGACTGGTAATATCGGTATCATAACCTTTAATGATCAGGAATTAACATCACCCCAGCCAAAATCTCTTTCTATTAAAAAGATTCCGGCCGGGGCAGAAATAAATCTTGATGGAAAACCTACTGATTTCTGGTCATTTTATAAAGGTTTTAGTGCCGATCAGAGTAATGAGATCTATAACCTGAAATATGGAAATACCGCGCTTGTTGAACCGGAAGACGCGGAAGACCTTTCTTCCTCCTGGAACCTGGCTTATAACGATACTGCATTGTTTGGTTTTTTTTCAATAAAAGATGATGTAGTTGAGCAATTGGGAGATACTGCTGCATGGTTTAATGACGCGATTGAAATTTACATTAAAGCTGGAAATTATGATGATACCCAATTAAGTGGTGATATTGGAGATGATTGCCAGAATGGGTATTATCAGTATGTGTTTTCACCAGAGTATGATGAAACCAGAGTATTTGGGCTGAATGCAACTTGCGAGGGTATTCAGAATGGTAACGCCTCCTGGCGTACGGATATCACATCAGACGGTTATAACCTGGAATTTTACATCAGTTGGAACGGTCTAAAGGATGAAAATGGCGATGCGTTTAATCCTGTCGACGGGGCGTCATTCCGTTTGGAGCCACATATCCATGATCATGATGCAGCCTATAATGAAGTGAATCCAAGAACACGCGCTTACTGGTCGCTCGATGGTCAGCCGGGAAGTATAGAAGGTGGCCACGCCTGGGAAGCTGCTGCATGGCAAACAGGTTCTATCGGGACTATTGTTATTGATGCTGAAGAATTAACCCCGCCGCAGCCCAAAACACTTACAGTTAAAAAGATTCCTGCGAATGCAGAAATCAGTCTTGATGGTAAGAATAATGATTTCTGGTCAGTAACAAGTGGTTACGATGCCAATCAGAGTAATGAGATTTATAATTTGAAATATGGAAATACTGCCCTGGTAGCACCTGAAGATGCAATTGACCTTTCTTCTGAATGGAACCTGGCTTATAACGATACTGCTCTGTTCGGATTTTTCTCCATTAAAGATGATGTGGTTGAGCAATTGGGCGATACCGCCTCCTGGTTTAATGATGCGATTGAAATATACATTAAAGTCGGAGATTATGACGACGCGCAATTAACTGGTGATATTGGTGATGATTGTCAGAACGGGTATTATCAATATGCATTTGCACCTGAATATGATACGACCAGAGTATTTGGTCTGAATGCAACCTGTGAGGGTATTCAGGACGGAAATGCATCATGGCGGACGGTAGTTACTGCTGAAGGTTATGATCTTGAGTTTTATATTAACTGGGAAGGGCTAAAAGATGAAAATGGTGTGGCGTTTACACCTACCGATGGCTCCACAATTAGATTTGAACCTCATGTTCATGATCATGATGCAGCCTATAATGAAGTGAATCCAAGAACCCGTGCCTACTGGTCGCTCGACGGGCAGCCAGGTAATATCCAGGGCGGACATGCATGGGAAGCCGCTGCATGGCAAACCGGTACGGTTGGAATTCTGAATTTCTCGTCTGAGGAACTCATTCTTGAAGATTTTTACTTTATCGACGGTATCATTGAGAGTAAATGGGACGCTTATACCTGGCAACCTATTGATAGGGTTGCATTGGGCGGCGAGTTCATTACCGATGCAGATGACTTTAGTGGACAGATGAAGATTCGATGGGATCAGAATGCTCTATACGGACTCTTTGATATCAAGGATGATGTTTATGACATAAGCTCATCTACCGCGTTTTTAAATGACTATGTTGGATTTTATATAGATGTTAATAATGCCAAACATTTAGGCAGATTCCTTGAAGGAGATTACTATTTCCGTATGACGATTGGAGGAGGCCTGTCAGGATGGTACGGACAGGCAAGTGGTGAAACGAAATATAATCCACCCGTAATTCCTTATGCTATGGATATAAATGAAGGTACCGGCTATATTGTTGAATTTGCCATTCCATGGGATTCTGTTGGTGTTACTGCCCCTGCTGTTGACAATGAAATGGGTATTGAAGTAATCTTGAATGACCGTGATGTTGAAGGAGAGCGGAGTATGCTTAGTTTCATGGGTGAAGCTGATCTTGCCTGGAGTGATCCATCCTTGTGGGGATCCATGCGTCTTGAAGATAATGGTGCAGTTACATACCTCAATACCCAACTTGATGCACCGGTTCTTGCAGCAACTTCGAGCGGTAACACTGTCACCGCTTCCTGGGATGCCGTAGATAATGCCATTGGTTATTACCTGGTAATGGATGGGGAGGTAGTTAAGGATGTTGCTACAACTTCAACAACCTATGATGTTATAGCAGCCAAAGCGAAAACATTCGATTTCCAGTTGTTTGCCTACGCAGATGGAAAGGTGCTGTCACCTATTAGTAATTCGGTTACTCTGGATATTATACCAGCTATTGCTGCTGTTAGCGATCTTTCAGGATCTGCAAGTGGTGCCGTGGTTACATTATCATGGTCTGCTGTTCCAGATGCCGTGGGGTATAAGATTCTCCAGGATGGTACTGAGATAGGAGATACTACCGCTACAGATTATGTTGTAACCGTTTCGGAAAATGGACTATATACTTTTACTGTAGTAGCCTATAATTCAGAAAGTGTTGAATCGGCTGAAAGTAACGGTGCCCTTATTAACATTATTGGTGTAAACATAGATGTAAATAGAATTGACAGAGAATATCTTGTTTACCCGAACCCTTCTAATGATAGGATTTGGATGAATGTTTTAAATGCACAATCTGTGAATATGATCAGTATTGATGGAAAGCATATTGACATTTCAGGCAAAATTCAAATTTCTGCAGATAAGGTCAGTGTTAATATTTCTGACCTGAAACCGGGATTTTATTTCATTCGGGTACAGGACAGCAACACTATTTATCATTCTTCATTTACGAAGGAATAATTTCTGATTCTGTTTTTCTATATCCTTCCCCCAATTACATGGGGGAAGGTTTTTTTATTTTTTAAAACTCTATTTCTTAACAATATTATTTTTAGGAATAACATAAATTATCAACCCGTATGCATGAGGAATGCTAAACTACAGTTTTTAAACGCTAAAGATTTATTCAAACTTTATTAAAGATGAAAATCCAGTGTATGATATGGATCGTCAACCAAATATGAAATCAATTCAAATGAGAAAGCTAATATCCTTATTATTCTTGTCGATTGGTGTTTTACACATGAATTATGCACAAACAATCCATGTAAATGGGAACTCTGATCAAACTACCCAGAACGGTTCCGTGTCTGAGCCCTTTATAACTATCCAGCAAGCTGTTGATAATGCTGAGCCTGGTGATGTAATTATTATTCATGAAGGCATTTACCGGGAGGAAGTTGAAATACCTGTTGATAGTATCACGATTAAAGCAGCACCTGGTGAAAAGGTCACTGTATCCGGTGCAGAATCGGTACTTAACTGGATACCCATTGGTGATGAGGTGTATATGGCAATAGTACCCTGGGATGTTACTGAAGGAAATCAATCCAACCAGGTATTTATCGACGGGGAGATGATGCATCTTGCACGGTGGCCAAAGCAGACTCACCCTGATTTCGTGACCGAGCCGGTTTATGCAATAATGGACGATGTGAAAGAATCCGGGATATCGGCTATTCTGGTTACTGAAAATGAATTTGACCAGCCAAAGGAAAGATGGTTAAACGCGAAAGCCTGGCTTAATTTTTCCCATAATAATCATGATGGTCAGGGTTGGTCAGGAACAGTTAGTTACGTCAGTACTATTACAAATACAATTAAAATTGTTGATGAAGGCGGATTAACAAACCTTCATGTGGGAGAGGGAAACTTTAAAATTGGACGGGGAACCGAGTTTTACCTGTTTGGTCCCGATTCTACCGGTGTTTATAGCTCAGGAGGTCCGAGGGCACTTCTCGCGAGAGGAGAATGGTGGAAAAATGCCGATACCCTCTTCGTTCGTCTTCCTGATGGAGGGGTTCCTGCTTCTGTTAATGACAGTGTTAACCTGATTGAAGTAAAAAAAAGAGTGTGGGCTTTTAAGCCTGCTCCGGAGGGGCCGAACAGAAGTGGCCTTGAAATAGCTGATTTGAATATTTTTGCAGCCTCAATATTAACTGATCTGAATTATTACACCAGGGGATCAGGAATCCTGGCCGAAGATGCAATCAATAATGTATTTAGAAATCTGAGATTTGATTATATAACACATTTTATCGACAATAACGCTCATATGTCGGGACATTTGTGGTTTCAGCGATCAGGTTTCATTCTGGGGGGAATTAACAGTTCAATACTCAACTGTACATTTAATTACAGTGCCGGTTCGGCTATTTCTGCTTATGGAAAGGGGCACAGGATAATCGGAAACAAAATTTATGATGTAAACTATCATGTGCTGGAAAGCGGGGCTATAAACGGTGGAAGCGGGTTGCAAGATCCTGAGATTGCACATAATTTCATTTACAATTCCCCGCTTACTGGGATAATATTAAACCAGGTGACTAGCTCTGAACCTTCAGTCGTTGGTAAATCAAGAATTCATCATAATCTGATCAACAGGTTCATGTTGCTGGGTCACGATGGCGGGGCGATAAATGCCAGTGCAGGTCGCGACTGGCAAAATGTCCGCGTGGATCATAACATGATCATGAATGGAACCAGGTTTCTTTCGGTAGGCATTTATTTTGATTTTGGAGGAAATACTGTGATTGACCATAACGTTGTGTTGAATACCTGGTCTCCGATGTCTCTGAACAGGTGGGAAACACCTCTTGGTACACATCAGGTATATAACAACACACTTTTTGCCTCAGCTATTACGACTCCTGGATTTCAAAGTTCATTCAGAGATGGAGATGGTGAGTTAATGACCGCAAAAAACAACCTGGCAAGCGGAACCTGGTTTAGTGGTACTTTTGATAAAGGGATTGCTGAAAATAATGTATTCGTGAATTCAGGAACCACGTTAGAAAGTCTCGTGCAGGATTACACAAATAAAAACTTTATACCCCGGGCTTCTGCTTCAGTTTTGATTGATCAGGGAAGTGATGTTGCCCCGTTCAATGATACGTTTGTTGGATTGGCCCCGGATATTGGGGCTTATGAATATGGCGCTGAGCCATGGCTAGCCGGACCCGAAGGGGTAATTTCGGATATTGAGCTTTCCTATGGCCCAACAAATCTGAATCTGGGTGATACTTTGAAAATCCAGGCCAAAGTATTTAAAAATGGTTTTATCCTGGCTAACCCCCTGCCCAATCTTGAGTGGTTCGTGAATGAGGGCGGGAGGTTTATTGATGAAGGGGTATTTGTTGCAGATTCTGAAACACCATTGGCATATATCAGGGTATCGGATAATAATCTGCTTAAAAAGTATATTCAATTCAGTGTTGAAGATAATTCAACTGCAATAGAAGATGAAAAAGTAAGTTCAGGCAGTTCATTTGAAATTGAACTTTTTCCAAATCCCGCTTCTGATTACCTTCAACTTGTGTCAAACAGGAATGTCTCGAATTATGAAATTATTGATTTTAAAGGAAGTGTTCTGTACCGGATGAATAACGAAAACAATGTTCGGAATAATCTTGCCATAGATGTGTCAATGCTTGGGACAGGAATATATTTTATCCGTGTTTCAACCGGGTCGGAGGTGAAGGTTGTGAGATTCGTGAAGTTTTAAAACGATGAAAGAAGAGGCTGCCTAAGACTTTTAGACGGCCTCTTTCATTTTATATTATTTCGTGTTAATATCACGGAATATTTTTTTACTCAAGCCTAACAAGTTGACAGGTTGTCCAGTCCTTCCCTGAAATCCTTATCAAAAACAGGCCTTTCCCTTTAAAAAATTCAACAGGGATTTGAAGGTGATTTTTCTTGCTGTTTCCGTGCCGGCCGGTAATAATACCCGTACCAACAGGATCCGTATAATCCATTAAGGGACCTCTTTCAAAATCAGGATCCAGCTTGAAGGTAGCTGTTACTACTTTATTGGAATTCATGATTATCTCAGCCGGGTTGGTGTTACCTTCAAGGTCACCACCCCAGCAGATTCAGGAAAGTTTTGGTGAATCAGATATATATTTTATCATGATTCTTTTATGCTATTCTCCTTTTCCTCATGAGCCTGGGTATACTGACGGGGTGTTTTGCCAAAATACTCGCGAAATTTTCTTGTGAAATAATTTGGATCGGTAAACCCTACCATGTACCCAATTTCGGAGATCTGAAGTTGAGTCCCTTTTGTTAATATATAGGCGGCTTTCTCGAGTTTGATATTTCGTACAAATTCATTAGGGGACTGGCCTGTTAAGGATATTAAGCGCTTGTACAGCTGCGATCGGCTTACACCCAATTCCCTTGCAAATAAATCTTTATTGAAATCTGTATTGTTAAGGTTTTTTTCTATAATATCTTTTGCTTTTTGCAGGAATTCCTCATCTCTGTTTACCAAAACCACGCCTTTAGGAAGGACATCACCATTTCCCTTATAGCTTTCTTTTAACAAGGAACGATTATTCATCAGATTGATTATTCTTGTTTCAAGAAGATCACTTTCAAATGGCTTAATGATGTAATCATCAACTCCCATTTCCAGGAAAGACCGGATATTTTCTTTGTCGGTTTTCGCGGTAAGTATAATGAGTGGTATATGATTCAGTTTTTTATTTTTTTTGAGTTTAAGACAGAATTCAAAACCATCCATCACAGGCATCATCACATCGGATATAATCAGGTCTGGTAAGTATTTGCAGGTTTTATCATAGCCCTCGGCTCCATTAGCTGCCTTTTTAACGAGATATTTTTCAGAAAGAAAACTATACATATATTTTACCAGATCTTCATTGTCTTCAACGACTAAAATAAGGGGTTTTTTCTTTTCACTTCCAACTTGTGGAAGCGTATTCCCATTTTTAGGAGAATAATTGCTATCAGTTTCAAGATTGGATATCAACTCAGCTTTCTCGGGGATCATTGAAATAAGTTCTGATTCATCAGGGAAAAATGGCAAAATCAGGCTGATTTTCGTACCCTTATTAATCTCGCTGCTAATGAATAAACTACCATTGAGCATTTCTACGAGTTCTTTTGTTAATGATAACCCAATTCCTGTTCCCGATGGTTTATCGATTGAGTTTTTTTCTACCTGGTAAAACCGGATGAAAATTTTTTCAATATCGTTTTCGGAAATTCCAATACCCTGATCCGCGATGCTAATGAAAAGAAATTCTTTCTCCTCCTGATTATCACTCATGGAAGAAATTTCTTTCATGGATTTTCTGCTTTGCTCAATGATGGATTTACATTCATCATTTTTTAAAACTTTTGCAATGAAAGAGATGGAGTTGGAATTATTTGAAAATTTTAGCGCATTTGAAAGGAGATTGGTAACAATTTTTTGGATTTTATCCCTGTCAAATATGAATTCTCCTTCGGGTACAGAGAATTGTGCTTCTATATAAATGTTTTTTGTGGAAGCATAATATCTAAATGACTCAGTAATTTTCTTTAGAGATTGACGTAAAGAATATTTAGCGGGTACAGGTTTAATATTACCTACATCTAATTTTCTGATGTCCAGTAATTGATCAATTAATGCTTTCAGGTTTTTGGCATTACGCTGGATCATCTCATGTGTTTCTCTCAAATCTTTATACTTGTCATTTTTTAAAATATTGGAGAGAGGACCTAAAATTAAGGTAAGTGGAGTTCGGAATTCATGCGAAACATCAAAGAAGAATTTTAGTTTAAGCTGATCCAGTTCATGATCTTTTTGAATCCTGAGTTTTTCAAGTTCATATTTCTTCGTGGCTTCCAATTGCTGATATTCGTATTTTCTTTTTAATTTCTGCTTATTCTTATTATAAATGCGTAATAGAACAAAAAGGCTGATAAGTACCAGAAAATATGCCGTGTAAGCCCATGTGGATTTGTAAAGAGGAGGTTTAACCAGCAGTTCGATAAACCTTCCTTCTTCATTCCACAAATTGTCGTTGTTAGCTCCTTTTACCCATAATTTGTAATTCCCCGGGTTAAGATTCATAAGAGTAATTTCATTAGCATGTCCTATATTAATCCAGGAGGTGTCGTACCCTTCTAGTTTATATGCATATATATTTTTTTCGGGTAAGGTGTAATTCAAAACACTGAATCTAAATTTCAGTACTTTTTGTTCGTTCTTTAATACCAACTTATTCAGTGTGTTAAGGTTTTTTCCATTTAGAATTTCGGCACCAGTAGGAATTTCTCTTCCGTTAATGCTCAAACCAGTAAAAAAAACAGGCGGTATATTTTGATTTTCCCGTATACTGTCAGGATGAAAACAATAAAATCCCTTTTCATCCATAATTATCAATTTGTCATCTTCGGTGGGCAGGATGTCATGTGCAAGGGGAGTCAGTCCGTCTTCCCGGTTATATTTAATAATTTTGTTTTCATCCGGATCATAGCGAATAATACCATTTGAACTGTTTAGCCACAACTTGTCATTTATATCAGGGGCAATTTTGGATATGATTTGATTGGATAATTCATCCACCTGGAGGAAATTCAATTGGTTACCTGCTGCTTTTTCAGTTTTAAAAAGACCCGATTTTGACCCAATCCAGATAGTCCCGTTATTGTCCTGGTAAACATCCATAATTTCGTCAAATCCAATGTCACCGGGTTTGTTCAGTTGGCTTGAAAAATAGGTGATATTATCTATTGCTGGTTCAAAAATACAGAAGCCTTTATTCCCGGAAATCCAGTAATCACCATCCATGTCTTTGAATATATTGCTAATCATATCAATGGCAAGAATTGAATCTAGTTTATGTGGTATAATTTTGTTTTGAACCGGATCCAGTAGTTGTAGTCCCTGACGGGTGATGAGCCAGATAAGCCCATTATCGTCCATATAGAGATTTATTACGGAATTATGGTGCAAAGCACCATGGTTGCTTTGTTCCTGGGTTAAATGCAGTACCGATTTTTTAGATCGGGGATCAAATTTCATTAGACCATTTTCTGAAGCAATCCATATGAACCCGTTCACATCATTACAGATAGCCCTGATTGTTAAACTTTCTTCATGATAATATCTTTCAAGAGTCTTTCCGTTGATATTTATTTTAATCAATCCATTCCCGGCGGTGCCAAACCAAATCCTTGACTTATTTTCATAATACATATCCGATAAATAATCCCGGTATTCTTTCTCCGATGCTATTGGGACGAACCATTTCGCGAATTTATTTTTGTTCGGATCGTATTTACCCAGCCCTGCCTTACCAATTCCGGCCCAAACTATACCCGTGTTGTCCAAAAAAACAGTTCTGGCCTGATCCAAAACATCTCGTTTTGTCACCTCATTCTTTGTAGGTTGTATTTTGGGATTACTCTCATAGACAACCTCTTTCATTTTAAAACTATAACTCACCAAACCATTGGCGGTTCCCAACCAAAGAATATCTTTTCCGTCATATTCAATGGAATATATGGGGGCTGGAATTTCGAGTAAGGCTTTATACTCCGGTAGGTCTTCTTTGGTATAAAATTTTCTTTTTACAGGATCGAAAATGCACATTTCAGCTTCAGAGACACCAATCAGCATCAGGTTTTTTTCGATCATACCAACACGTTCCACAATATTCCCGGTAATACTATACCTGTCAGTCGTATCCTTTAAAAAGTGTGTAAATTTCCCGGTCGACGGTTTGAAGTGACAGAGACCCCCATCCCAGGTTCCAATCCATAGATCTCCTCCATTATCTTCAGTAATACACTGAACTGCCCAGTTATCCGTGTTCTCGGTGTTAATTCGCTGCGGAAAATAACGTTCAAAAGATATTTCCTTTCCGTTATATAATACTTTATTCAATCCTTCCCGTGTAGCTACCCAAAAATTGCCTTTTGAATCAGGGAAAAGCTGTTTCACCCAGTTGTGGCTGATAGAATTACTATTATCAGGATCGTGACCAAAATTCCTGAAACTTGCTGTTTCCCTATCGAAAAGATTAAGGCCTTTTTCTGTACCAATCCATAGATTTCCCTTGTGATCCTCACTAATACATGTGATCTGATTATTGGTCAAGGAATTAGGAATGTAGGATGAATGAGTGAAAGAAATAAATTCCCTTCCATTATAACTATTTAGTCCATTAATAGTGCCAATCCAAAGGAAACCCTGTGAATCCTTGTAAATGGATGTTACACTATTGGATGATAACCCCTTACTTTGTTCAATAAATTCAAAATTTATAAGCTGACGGGAGGATACCTTTCCGGCACAAAAAATCAGACTAAGTAATATTAAAATATATCTCATGAAAGGTGATTAGTTAACTGATCTGTTCTCTCAAATTTAATAAATTTTTTATCACACACCGCATTTTACTTCATAGAATATATCAAATACCCTTTTGTGCTATATTAATGAACGAATAAGTATTCTGTTTTCCAGAAATGCTTAACCTTAAAACCCTGATAAACGGGCTTATGCAGAGAATCCTGATTTATTTATTAACCTTGTTAAATAAACTGTAATGCATGCAATTTAGTATAAAAGTTGCATAATTGTCTGTAAATAGAGTAGGGTGGAGGGTGTCCAAGAAGTGTCTGTCCATAATGTCCAGGATCAGTGCCTGACCCTTTTTCCACAAATTTTTCGATTAATAAAATGTGAGCAAAATCCCTTGTCTATTCATATAAACTTAAAATTGCTATTTTTTGAAACATTAGTAATAAGTATTTTCTCATATATTCCCGAATTTTGTGTTAACAAAAGCTTGTTTTTTTATGTGACACTTTCCGGGGAGGAGGGAGGTTTCACCGGGTAACTTTAAATCGCATGAAAATGTTTGGTCTTAAAAAGTACATAGATACTCTTAAAGAGGAATATGACAACAAATGGCATTATTTTCTCGTGCCTTCGTTCCTTGAATTCGTTATAGTGACATTAATATTATTTCTGATTTTTATGATTCTTTCATGTGGTAGAACTATTGAAAATGATGAATATGCAGGAAAATGGCGATTATGGTACGATAAACCTGCCAAAGAATGGACACAGGCTCTCCCTGTTGGCAACGGACGAATAGGGGCAATGGTTTTTGGGGGACTTCAAAAAGAAGTGATTCAATTTAATGAAGAATCGTTGTGGGCAGGGCAGAAAATGAATTATAATAATCCCGGGGCGCCCGGGAATCTTGAAAAAATCAGGGAGTTATTGTTTAAAGATAAAAACAGGGAAGCCTTTGCGCTTGCAGATAAGCATCTTTTAAGTATTCCGCCGCGGTTTCGATCATATCAGACTTTTGGGGATATTATCCTTATCAGTGATCTGGATACAGGAAATGTGAAAAATTATTCAAGGGAGCTCGATTTGAATAATGGGATAGTAAAAG
>CAYRTD010000063.1:0-21714 GCA_964426915.1 uncultured Bacteroidaceae bacterium
GAGGATTTAAAATTTTTGCAGCAACGCAGATATTGGACATTATGGACAGACTCTAGTTAGATAGAAGTTATGTGAATACAGATATGATCTGCGAATCTGCGGCTTTTCTTACAAAAAAAATAGCCTCCCAAAACCGGAAGGCTATTTCAACACTGAATAAAATCAAATCACGATTTGAATCTCTTTTCTACCTCTTTCCAGTTGACCACATTCCAGAATGCTTCGATATATTCCGGCCTTTTATTTTGGTATTTCAGGTAGTATGCGTGTTCCCAAACATCGAGACCGAGAACAGGGGTTCCCTTTACTTCTGAAATATCCATCACAGGGCTGTCCTGATTTGGGGTTGAGGTGACCACAAGTTGTCCTGTATCATTTTTTACGAGCCATGCCCAGCCTGATCCGAAACGGGTAGCTGCGGCTTTATTGAATTCTTCTTTAAATGAATCGAAAGAACCGAAGTTTTTGTTGATAGCCGACATAAGTTCGCCCGAAGGAACTCCTCCACCATCGGGGCTCATTACTTCCCAGAAAAGGTTGTGATTAAAATATCCGCCGCCATTATTCCTTACTGCAGTTGAGGCAGTTGAGACATTAGCGAGGATCTCTTCAATGCTTTTACCCTCGAGATTGGTGTCTTTTATCGCGTCGTTTAACTTCGTAGTGTATCCACCGTGATGTTTGGTGTGATGGATTTCCATTGTCCGTGCATCGATATGTGGTTCCAATGCATCATAAGAATACTTGAGTTCTGGTAATTTGAATGCCATAATTGTTGTTATTTTTAAATTATAATCAGTCTAAATAAGTTTTTATTCTCTTAACATATGGCAAATGATTTTGTTTAAGTTTTTTTAATATTTCCTGTGAAAGGATAGCTGTTATAAAAAATGCCGAATATTCTAATATCTGTTGTAAAATATTCAATTACATGACAAAGCTCAAGATTAATGAAAATATCTTTGAATAATTTTAAGCACTCAAATGAGTTGTAGAAGTGTATTATTCAGAAATATTAACCAAATAACATATTAAAGGATGGCAACAGGTTTTTTTAAAGTACCCACAGCAGTGAATGAACCGGTATTAAGTTACGCCCCCGGCTCGCGGGAAAGAGAACTTCTCAAAAAGGCTATCTCCGAAGCCCGTTCGGAAGAGGCAGATATCCCCATGATCATAGATGGAAAGGAAGTGCGCACCGACAACAAGGTGGCAATCCGTCCTCCACACGACCTTGATCATCTTCTGGGATATTATCACAAAGGAGATGCTAGTCATGTGAAAATGGCTATTGATGCAGCCATGAAAGCAAAAAAGAAATGGGAAGAAGCAGGATGGGAGCAGCGTGCTTCCGTATTTTTAAAAGCAGCTTCTTTGCTTTCCGGTAAATACAGGTACAGAATGAATGCTGCAACTATGGTCGGACAGTCTAAAAATCCCTACCAGGCGGAAATTGATTCTGCATGTGAGTTGATAGACTTTTTCCGTTTTAATGTTGAATACATGGCCAGGATCTATAATGAGCAACCCCTCTCCGGTGATCATATGTGGAACCGTCTTGAGCAGAGAGCTTTGGAGGGCTTTATTTTTGCGCTTACTCCTTTCAATTTTACATCTATTGCCGGAAATCTTCCCACCGCTCCGGCTATGATGGGTAACACTGTTGTTTGGAAAGTATCCAATACACAGGTCTATTCCGCAAAGGTTATCATGGATATCCTGATGGAAGCAGGGCTTCCCGATGGTGTTATTAACCTGATGTTTGTATCCGGGCCGGTAGCAGGGGATGTGATCTTCTCACATCCCGACTTTGGCGGAATTCATTATACCGGATCAACAGAGGTATTTCAGAATATCTGGAAAACCATTGGTAATAATATTGATAAATATAAAACTTACCCCCGCATTGTGGGAGAGACTGGCGGTAAGGATTATATAATGGCTCACAATTCAGCTAATATCGATCATTTGGTTACTGCTATGGTAAGGGGAGCTTATGAATATCAGGGACAAAAGTGTTCGGCGGTATCCCGTGCCTATATCCCCTCTTCAATTTGGGATGAAGTAAAGAAAAAGCTGAAAAAAATGATCTCTGAAATAAGGATGGGTCCTGCCGAGGATTTTTCGAATTTTTTCAGCGCAGTGATTGATGAGAATTCTTTTGATAAGCTTTGTATGTTTATTGAGAATGCTAAAAAAGATGATGACGCCGAGGTTATTATCGGAGGCAAGTGCGATAAATCCAGGGGCTACTTCATTGAACCTACGGTAATTCAGGCTATGAAGCCCGATTATATCACTATGGAGGAAGAACTTTTCGGACCTGTTCTGACGATATATGTGTATGAAGATGATAAATATGAGGAAACGCTTGATATTCTGGATAATACATCGGTATATGGCCTTACAGGTGCAATTTTTGCCCAGGACAGGTACACTATTGAAAGGGCAAGTAAAAAACTCGTAAATTCGGCCGGTAATTTCTATATTAATGATAAACCTACCGGAGCGGTAGTCGGACAGCAGCCTTTTGGCGGAAGTCGCGGTTCAGGTACAAATGATAAAGCAGGTTCCATGATTAATATGTTACGCTGGGTTTCACCACGAACGATCAAAGAGAGCTTTTCACCCCCTGTCGATTTTAAATATCCGTTTCAGGATGAGGAATAAGGTTCAATGAAACCCAATTTTCAGAAGCTGAAAGCGAACTGAAAAAGTGCTGGTCGAATTGAATCCTGAGCGTCAGGCGAAGGATCCCGATGGGTATGAAATTGGCTGTCCCTGGCGTGAAAGTCTTATTTCCAGTGATCGAACTAGTTTAGAGTCCGTCAATAGAGTCGAGAGTCTGTTCCGATAGCTATCGGAACAGAATGTTCGAGATCAAGGCTTGCGAACGGAGGCACAAGCCGGAAAAAGCGGAGTTTACTCGTGTAAATGATCATTTTTCCGGCGAGCATAACGCAGAACAGAGTGATAACGAGCTTCGCAACCGCACGCTGCCGCTGAAGCTTTCCGCTTGTGTAGAAGCTCTGCGCTGCGCCTTCAGACTAGCTTTCGGCGGCCGAAGGGAGGCATTAGAGGAGGCGCAGGGTATAATCATTATCAGCTTGACAGGTATTTAAGATCTATCATTTAAAAGTCGGCAGTCATAATTTTTTTCTGAATTCAAGTTCGAAAAATTACCTAAATTTTAAGTTTGCTAACCATTCAGGTCGTTTGAAGCCCATGAATGAATTAAGTAATGAGGCTGAGGTTGTCTTACATATAATAACTATGTATGACTTAAATAATTATTTTTTCACTGCCTGAATAGTTATAAAAGAATGATTTTTTCAGAACAAATATTTAATTTTCTTGTTTATTATTTTAAGCCTTGATTTTATATTAAAATCTGTTTTAAAATGAAAAGAGAAGGTTTGTATTCTTATAAAAGATATCAATATCTTATAATCTTAATAAATTTTTTTCATAACTTGTATATAGATCAGTAATGACAATATGACTGCCGGAGATGATGATGGTGGTTTTGCGATTGATGTTTTCAAAGATAAAACAAGGTCTCTTATTGGGACTTCATTTTTTTCATGATTCAGTAAGCGAGGGTGATCTTAATGATATTATACCTGCTTTGACCATTATATTACCATGGAATGATAATTAACATGGAATTATAAAATTTTAGAAAAAAAAGACAAATGTAAATGGAAGTTTTACCGCCTTTGGTGTAACTCGTTTTATGGATAAACCTTTTCTTTAATTAAGTCATCATTGAGATAAAAAAAACTATCATGAAAAAACATGTTCTATTTTTCTTTTTTCAAATTAGTATATTTTCTGTTTTAAGCAGTCAGGCTCAGATTACCTCCGCCAGCATAAACCTGAATTTTAAAAGCAGTTCGGATGATATGCCGGTTATCCGAACGAAAGTTTATGTTGTGCAGGAAGAAGATACAATAGCCTCTGGTTTTTCTGATGAAGAAGGCGTTTTTAGGTTTGAAACGGATTTGGACATTACAGGTGTTGATGATTATTTAATCGACCAGCAAGGGCTTTCTATTTCACCCAATCCTGTGAGTGGAAGCGAAATTTTCATTAGTTCCAACTCACATTCAATTACTGAAAATGAAAGTCATATAAGGATTTATGATCTTTCAGGGAAAGTATATTCAAAATATGACCACTTGTCTCCCGGTTCTTATTTATTAAGAATTGAAGAACCAGGTTCAGGTTTTTTATCAAGCGGTAATTTTATAATTACCCGGCCAGGTTATTATAATTTCAGGATTAAAAATTCGATTATCGGAAATGATAAGAAAAAGGCTACCGATAATGAAGGAATCCCTTATTTTGTTTATGCTGAAAAATCAGAATTCGTTACTTTTCATGATACAGTATATATATTGAGTTACCAGGATGATTATGATATTGCCTTGAATAATGCTGAAAAACCGACTCCGCTTTTCTCTGTCAGCGGAGCTCTGAAAGTTGGAGAACCCATTGTTTTCGACGGAAGTGCTTCCACAGGAGCAGTTGAAGAAGATTTGAAATACACTTGGAATTTTGGGGACGGTGTTAATAGCGGAGGTGAAAAAACGGCTCATATCTATACAGAGCCGGGGACTTATGATGTTTATTTAACTGCAGCAGGCAATTATGGTGCAAAAGACACTTTGTCTCAAACTATCGAAATATCAGCAAGTGCTCTGCCTTCAGATACAGCTTTAATTTCTGCTTATGTGAGCAGACCGGATGGTGAACCAGTTGAAGGAGCAACGATTACTGTGAGCGGGATTAAGGAAGAATTTATAACTGATGAACAGGGAGAGACCGATTTAAAAGCCGGTGTGAATACGGATGTTTCTATTAAGGTTACGAAAGAGGGATATACCTCGCAGGTTCAGTATGTGAATCTTGAAAACGGCAGTGAATTTGGAGATCATTATTTTACTTTAATTCCCAGAGAAAGTCCTGCCACAATTGCAGAAGTTGAGTATGGAATTGAATATGCCAGTTCCCGTGGGGTAAAAGTTTCAATTCCTGTTGAAGGACTTGTTGATCAAAATGGAGATATAGTCACAGGAGAAATTGATCTCTCTCTGACACCCGTTGATGTAAGTGACCGGGATCATTTGAAAGCTTTTCCCGGTGAGTTTTCCGGAATTACCCCGGAGGGTGATGCTCCTGTTCTTATGACTTATGGTGTTGCCGAGTATATTTTTGAACAGGGCGGGAAAAAATTACAATTGAATGAAGGTAAACATGCGACCATCGAAATCCCTGTCTTTATAACTACTCATCAGGATGGTTCTCCTGTAATACCGGGAGATCAGTCACCCCTTTGGTCATTGGATGAAAAAACAGGCCGTTGGGTAGAAGAAGAAACCGGTATTGTTGTTGAGAGTGAAAATTCACCAACAGGATTAGCCCTGCGCGCCGAGGTTAGCCATTTCTCATGGTGGAATCATGACATAGCACCTGAACCTTATTACCCGATCCCGGAATGTAAGATTAAAGATAAAAATGGTTTGCCAACTCTTGAAATTCCCTCGGGAGGTGCATGTTATATTGAAGGTGAATTAGCAGGACCTAACGGACCCAGAAACAGGCCAAATACTTTAGGTGGAGGAAAACCCTTGCCCGTGCCGCCCAATCAGGATATGTGGCTGACTGCATCCGGTGGAAATGGTGTATACCAGGGAAAAGTCAAAATTAACGGCCCGGAAGGCAAGTATGAAGAAATAATAATCCCACTGGCAATGATTTATTCGGGTGGAGATGGTGATTTAATTGAGGCTGATACATTATTTGATGCTGCACTTGAGACGGTTGATGATGTTGACACTTATACCTTCAATGTTATTGAGGGAACTGCATACAATCTTGGAGTTGGCCGTGCGCCAAATTCCAACTTATCAGGTGCAATATCATTGTACGACGGAGAAGGTAATCATATTCGAACAAGTGGTTTTGGTAATAATGGATTTAATTACTCCTTTACTGCAGAAAATAATGATACTTATACAGTTGAAATCAGAGGTACGGAAAATATTCCCGGAGCATATCGGATTTCGCTTGAGGTCATTCCTATTGTTTCTCTGGATAGTAATTTTGTGGTAACAACGTTTTTTGACGGACAGGTGAAAAAATACTTGTTTGAGGCGCAGAAAGATCAGATCATATACCCATATGTCCGTTCAGACGGATCAATTTATTACAGGGTGAAGATAAAGGATCCGAATGGTAATACTGTTCTTAACAGGAATGACAGGTATGTAAATACTCCGGGATATTATAAAATTGTAGCGGATGGTATGTACACATTTGAAATTATATCCTCAAGAAATGCAGAGAAATTACATAATGTCGGTCTGGCTTCAATAAGTGAACCGGTCAGTTATCCTGGAGATGAAGAGATCTCAGTATTATCAGACAGCATCGGAGTTTACGGAAAGCCATATTTTTTCAAATTTGAGGGTCAAAAAGACGATGTGATTAACTATGCCCTTCACACAAAAGATTCATTGTCTGGTTATTATACCCTTTATAGTCCTGGAGAAGAAGAGTTTTATAACCGGGAGCAGCTCAGGAATGATGATGTGGTGAATTTCCATGGAAATGCCAGTGGAAATCCTTATAACGACCGGTATCGTCTCACTGAAGATGGTGAGTATATTTTTAAGGTTCAAGCAGGTAGAACTGCAGGAAGAGAAGCCTATGATGGCAGGTTCAGTCTTTATTTATTCCGGCCGGAAGTTGCTGAAATAAACTTTGATAGCATTTATACTGATAGCATCAAAACTCCATATAATTTCAAATGCTATAGCTTTAAACTTGATAAACCTACATCAGCCTCAATGGTATATACCAATATGGTGAGAGGAGGATATTTATATGTCAGGATGTATGACAAAAACGGGGATTATGTAACAAATACAAGGAGTAATGTATTCACTGGCTCTGTTTCTTATGGTGAAATTAGTGGATTTCATCTTGATTCAGTGGTTTATCTTGAATTTAATCCTTCCGGAGGTGCAACAGGGCTTTATGACTTTAATATTGTGGAAAATGATGATCCTCTTGAAGTCCAAAGTGATATCCCATGGCATGAATTTTCAGGTTCGATAAGTCAGAACGGGGAGATCGATTATTATAAATTTACCGCAGATTCAGCCCAGATTCTTGGTTTGACATATATAAGAGGTGAGAATGCTCTTCGTCAAAAATTCTCGGTCTACAAAGTAGGCGAGCATTTTGCAACTGGCGATTACATCAGGGATGATTGGTATAGCACAACAGACCGTCAGGTGGAGGGGAAATATCATCAATTTACTGCAGAAATACCCTCATCCGGTGAATATATCATTCGAGTCAATGGGAATCTTGCGGGTAATATTCCTGAACGTGCAACCGGCGACTACAAATTAAGGTTGAATTTGCTGGATAAAGCTTCGACAATTGTAGTTGATGATCTTGCTATAGATAATCAAGATGCTACAACCGGGTTTATCAGATCAGCACTAAGGGCTGTTGGTAATGGCGGCACCGTAAACGTGGAGCCAGGGCAATATGAAGAAGTAGGTTCTGTAATTGTAGACTATGAAAATGTTACATTATCCGGTGCCGACTCCACCAATACCTCTGTAGAACTTATTTCTACCCAAGGTTTTGATGTGAAAAGATCCGGTGTAACAATACAAGATATTCATTTCAATAAAACCAGTTACCAGACCATATATTTGCGTGGCGGAGTTACTGATTTCCTTCTTGAGAATACTAAAATTACCGGGGGTGAAGCAGTAGATGGTTATGCAAATAATCACAATACGGTTATCAGGAATAACAATTTTGTGTCAGGAGGTTCGATTGGACTTAGTTTAAGTGGTGATGGAATGATCGTGGAAAACAACTCATTAAATACCGAAGGTGGCAGTGTCAATACGGCTATATCCATGAGGGGTACCAATAATGTCATCAGAAATAATATTGTAGGAAGTTCTGATTCCCGTACAATTTCATTCAATGCTGTTATAGTAACAGGGGACTCTGCGGTAATTGAAGATAATATAATTAATACCTACGCATTTGGTATTGATGCCAGATCACCAAATTCCAATGGTGTAAATTATGTGGTGATCAGAAACAATACATTGGGTTCTCTTACCGGTTCGAATGGCGGAAATTCGGATGGTATAATTGTCAATTTATTCAATAATGCACAGGTTTATAATAACAATATTACCGGCCACCCCGATCTGAGTCGTGGAATTCGTATAAGAAACAGTGGGGGTAATGTTTATAATAATCGTATCAGGATAAACAGGTTTGATGGAATATATATCAGTACGACAGATGCCTCCCCTGAACTCATTGTGACCAACAATACCATTGTAAAAACCGGTTCCTATGGAAATCATGCGAACATCAAAGTTTTGAATGACGGAACCTCTTCCCCGGTGCGAATCCTCAATAATATAATGGTCATGCCGGTAACAACAAATACAAGTCATTACGGGGTTTATTCCCAGGTAGGAATTCTTGAATCGGATTATAATTTATTTAATGGGCACACATCATATTATACCTCAAATCTGAGCTTAGGACCTAATGATATCACATCTGACCCTGTCTTTGCAGATGATGAGTTAAGGCTTGACTCATCAAGTCCTGCAATTGATGCAGGCACAAACAGCTTTGCACCATCAGAAGATTTTGAAAGTACTCCAAGGCCATCAGGAGCAGACGTTGATATTGGTGCGGACGAATTTTAATTGGTGTCTGTCCATGGAGTCGAGAGTCTCTTTCAGAACCGGACCGCCAATCTACGGTTCGGTTATGACCCAGACACTCTACTTTATGGGCAAACACCAAAAAATCTGGTAATTGTTGAAAATTCGAAAGGAAGGACTGTAATGTGTCCTTCCTTTTTTCATATATTCGCATTGAAGATGAAGAAGCATATAAGGAAATATTATAACATGTTTCTGCCGTATATAGGAAATAAATACATACTGGCAACCTCACTGTTGGTATTATGGGTGCTATTTTTTGATCAGAATAATCTCATTGACCGGTATAAACTGATCAGGGAGATTAACAAACTGGAAAAAAATCATGAATATTACATAGAGAGAATAGCCTCCGATTCTGCCCGTCTTATTGAATTAAAAACGAGTCCTGAGAATCTCGAAAAATTTGCCCGTGAGCAATATCTTATGAAAAAGGATGATGAAGATATTTTTGTGATCGTGGAGACCGAAAAATGAATTATTTGCTGCGATCTGTTTTTCTGTATATTTCGAGCAACGTCTTTGCATTCAGATCAGATGGTACTTCACTCTTGTTTTTTCTCAGCAATATTTCTGCAGCTTTTGTTACCGGGATATCCGCGAAATGACTTTTCCCGTGATTCAGGAATTTCAGTGCCATAAACATGTTAAACCATCTGAAGAATCGTTTGGTAAATGCTTTTTGTCCTGAGGAATTACCTGCAATCTCCCTAAATTTATTTTTTATACCGTAATTGAGGAGAAATCTTTTCAGGAGGGGGTGGTATTCATCAATGAACCTAAAATCATTTTTTAATGTGAACTGGTAAAATGAACCGGATGAATGCAGAAAAGATCCTAATATCTCAAATAATCCGGGATGATTTGTACATAGTTCTTCTTTCGTTTCAAGGTATTTTTTCACCACGGGGCCGGTTCCGAAGACCACTCTTTCCGATGGCCTTGGTGAGGGAAATACTCTGGTAGTATTGCATTCGGAAAAGTTCCCCAGGTCGAAAATTTTCTGTAAAAAATAAAAATCCTCCCCTGCCTGTCTTTTGTTCATTCCTCCCTGTTCGCAATAAACCTGTGCTTTCACACCAAAAGATGAGCCGACCGTGTGAAAAGCATTCGGATGACCTGAATGCCGGAGAGATTGCACATAATATCGAAGATGCAGTTCGTATTGAGCTACTGCTTCATATATTTCATCTTCGAAACCTCCCTGCAGGGGGTGTTCGTAATAGATGTTAAATCCGTCTGTTCCCTCATTTTTCCGGTGAAAAATATCGATGGCTGTGAAATAGTTTTTATCAACCCTTGCATCTGCATCGAGGGACAGAATAATACCATCATTACGACCAGTTTCATTAAATCTTGAAACCGCTTCATCCATTCCCGTTTTTCTTGCAAAGCCTACACCACTGTTTTTTTTATCCGGTGGACAGGCAACAAGAAAATAGAATTTTTTTCCCGGTTGACTTTTTATTTTTGCCCAGGCTTTTCCTTCTTCCAGGATACGGAGATTTTTTTTAACTGTAATGTCATCGCTGCCATAAGGATAGTTGATTACTATTATGACCTCAATTCCGGGAGTAATCCTGTCGCAGTTAAATAAAGAATCCAGACTCCCAATGAGTCCGGATTCATCAAATGCCGGTATAACGACAATATATTTCAGATTATTATCAGGAGGCGATTCGATAAGTTGTTTTCCGCGGACCGATTTTTCAAGGTATGCATCGGCGAAACCTGAATTTTTATTTTTCTGAGTTTTGCTCTGATTCATACTTCTGGTTGATACCTTTCAGAACTTCCTTTGTTATATTCAGAGCATCGCTTGCATAGAGGATGCTGCCTCCGAAGCTATAGGAGAGAATATAGCGATAGCTTTTATCGCTATTATATTCTTCCAGGTAATCCATAATGTAATCTATGACCCTGTTCTGGCTTACCACATTTTCTTCCTGAAGTTCCATCATATATTCATTCCTTTGGTTCTCCAGTTCCATTCTACGGTTTGAGAGCCGGGCCTCAAGATCCTGGGCCTCCCTTCTGGTTAATAGCCCCTTTTGTACTTTTTCCTGAAAATCTCCTATTTCTTTTTCAAAGTTTCTGTACTGTGAAGAAAAATTTGATTCAAGTCTTTGTTGCCGGCCGGTGAGCTTTTCAGTAAGATCCTCATACATTGTCATGTTGGCGAGCAAGGTGTCTAAATTCACATAAGCTATTGGTAGATCTGCATCCACCGGCGAGCTTGCTCTTTCCATCTGAGTTTCAGTTTTTTCAGCTTGTGTTTCGGTTTTTTTTCCACCTGTGAAATAAAGCACATAGAGAACCGCAATTGCGATCAGTAAAACAACATTAATTATCAGATTTGTCTTTTTCATTCTTTATTATTTTAAAAATATCTGCAAATATAGTCTTTGCTGCCGAACAATAAAATATGTTTAGGGAAAACAAAGGAATGAAAAAATAATTATCAGGAAAGGATTAAAATTCAGGACAGGGGATCATGTGTTTTCTCTCACGCTGCCGTGTCGTTTTAAACTCATAGATAAGCGATATCTCATGAGCTCCTCCTGTAGAGGCGAGAAGTCGTGAAATTGTAAAGTCGTAAGAGTAACCCACTGAGAAATCATCAATTTTGTATCCGGTTAAAATAGCAACTGCATCTCCTCTTACTTCATTATTGATAAATGGTATCCCTCTGTACCAAAGCCCTACCACCAGGGGCTCCTTGAACCAGTATAGTCCCAGATCAAGCTGACTTATCCCCCCCTGGTTTTTAAACAAGAATGCGAGGGAGAGTGTCTCATCTATCGGGTTTAGTAGCCGCCCTCTTCGTACTATCTGTGTTCCTCCGAAAACTGAAAGTTTCATTGGAACGAATTCTTCTGAATCATAAAGAGAGTTCCTTGGTTTTAGTAAATGGTCGAAAGTTACTCCAAGCCAGTGTTTTTCAGAGTAAGCAAGAAGAGATGTAGCAAAGTCCACATCCGATCTCGAATCTAGCGGAGGTTGTTCGATACTGGTGTTTCCCGTTCCCCCGGGAGAAATCTGGTCATTCCAGGTAAGCTTGTCAAAATCCAGGCCTGTTTGCATGAAGTAGAAATGGGCTCCCGGACGAATGTGCCATGAGTTGTTTATTTTTATGTCGTAGGAATACTGAATCCCAAAATTCGTTGTACTTAGGTCGCCTGAGCCGGCAACATCTCTCAAAATCAGGAACCCCACCCCGGAATTAAAATTTGAGAAAAAATGGTCGTAGGCAAAAGTATAAGAAACGAAAGTTCCCGGAAGACCAGGCCACTGGTTTCTGTAGGAAAGGGATATCCGGTCCTGCTGGATCGCACCCGCAAAAGAGGGAGCAAGGTACAGCTTACTCGCATAAAACTGCGTAAACTGCACATCCTGCGAACTTAGATACAGTGTGGATAAGAGTATGGATATGGTAAGCAGGATCTTCTTCACATTAATACACTTAGGATCTACTAAAAATCTTCACGAAAAATCTAAAAAAGTAAACTTTAATCTATCTTAGTTTTTGCTTGTAACCTAATAAGTTTTTGTCCTTAAAGCCCGCTATTTGCGTTATGCTCGCCCAAAATTTGCTCATTTACATCAGTAAAAAACTCTTTTTCCGGCTTGTGCCATCGCACGCGATCGCAAATCTTAATCTCGGACATTCTGTTCCGATAGCTATCGGAACAGGCACCCGACTTTATTGACAGGCACTAATTAATATATTAACAGATTTTTTTGTCAATATACCCTTTTAAACGAAAGCGGGCCATATTAGTTACATTTTACGAAGAATTGATTATTGCCGGGGGAAGAAAACCCGGCAGGAATATCTGTTTGTATTTAAGTGATAAGATGATAGCTTCTGTGGACAAGGTTCCTCATATTTTTCTTCACATATTTTCCCACCTCATTTTCTTTCTTTTACCATCTCTCCTCATGTATCAATGTCACGTCTCCTATCTTTACTATTTGTTGTCCATTTTTAAATATTGCCTTTAGCTTATAAATGTATACACCCTGAGGCTGTAATTCCTGCATGTGATAACCGTCCCAGCCTATTTCCGGATCTTTACTTTCGAAAATCAGGTTACCGTTTTTATTGAATATGCGCAGGGTATATTCAACTGGTTGTTCCTGCATAAAGGGATGAAATACTTCATTATTGGTTCCATGGGCAGAATAATAACCTCCAACCGGTCCCTCCTGATTAGGAGTAAATGCGTTAGGAAAGATTATTTCAGGCTCACCGGAGGAAAAGGGATTGGAAAGGACCATAGAATCTTTACATCCATTTTCGTTTATGGCTATAAGTTTAATTTTATAATTATTTCCATTTTCGTAAAGTTTGGTGGGTTCTTCCAGCTCTGATCCCGTAGCATCACCGAAGTCCCATATATATCGCTCTGCTCCCCTTGAATAATTATAAAAGTACACTGCTCGTCCTCCTTCCGGAATATCATTAACATCCATTTCAAATATTGCGACGGGATTGGGATAAACCTTAATGATTTCTGAATAACTGTTGATCTCGTTTTTTTCATTTCGGACGGTTAAGCTGACGAAATAATTACCCGGTTCATCGAATATGTAAACCGGATTTTTCTTCCCGGAACTTCCGCCGTCTCCAAAATTCCATTCATATTTAACGGCATCCGGGCTGCTACTGTTAAACTGTACCTGTAAAGGAACACAACCTTCAAATGCTGAAGGAATATAGAAAGCCTGTGGAGGACCCGTATATCCTTTTTTAAAGCTAAGACTATCCTCTTTCTTCTTTTCAGGAGGACTTTTCTCCCTGGGTTTAGGAGAGGCTACCTGTTTTTCAGGTAATCTTTCTCCGGAAATACTGTCTGCAGATATTACATCAGGTTTTTTATTCTCCTTTTCAGAACTATCCGGTTCAACTTCTTTCATGATCTCAGACTGTGGCTTTTGCACTTCAGCCCCATCAGGTTTATATTTAGGTGTCGGATCTTTATCAGGCATTTCAACGGCTTTCTCTTTTTCCAATGAATCCGGAGAATCGGCAGGTCTGCTCTTCATTTCTCCCGGCTCTCCTGTTTCCTTTTCTGAGATGGTAATGGGGGTCTTGTCAATCATAATCCAGAATGTTCCTGTAATCAGAATAAGACCGGCTGCATAAAATACATTAAATCCATTCCAGCGAAAATGCATAAAGTTTTTCCACATCAGTTTTTGCCTGATTGACTTCCATACCCTTGTGGAAGGCTTCACACTGTAATCCTCAAATCCCTTCCGGAACAGATTTTCTATATTTTCATCGTTTTTCATTTTATCATCAGCAGGCTTCAGCTCTGCTTTTTACCCTATTTCTACTGTTTCAAGTAATGACAAATTTATTATTTATCTATGATTCCATATCCATCTACTTTCTCTTTTTATATCATGAGGCACTGTCACCATCCGTTGATTTGTTCTCTCTGCCCACTTCTTCCCCAAGTTCCTTCAACCTGCACTGAATCAGTTTCCGGGCACGGGAATACTGCGATTTGGATGTATTTACATCAATACCCATCATTTCTGATATTTCACGGTGTTTATAACCTTCAATTGCATAGAGGTTAAAAACCATTCTGTATCCCGGGGGCAGATTATCTATTACCTTCATCATTTCCGACCGGGTAAATTCCAGGTCAGGAAGGTCACAGTCGCCTATATTCCTTTCCTGCATATCGTCGACATCATAATGATACTGATGCTTCAGGTTTTTATGATAGTGAGTAATGGCGGTATTGATCATAATTCTTCGCATCCAGGCTACAAGAGTACTTTCCCCCCTGAAATTTTTCAGATATGTAAAGATCTTAACGAATCCTTCCTGGAGGATATCCTCTGCCTCCGGGCGGCTACCGGTATAACGCATGCAAACACCAAGTAGCCCAGGTGCAAAATATCCATACAGAATCTTTTGCGCTTTTGGCTCATGATTTATGCATTTCCGGATTATTTCCTGTTCATTAAACATGGATTCGTACAGGTTGATGACTTTTTTAATATTTGAATGGTTGCATTAGTAATGAGAAATAAATTTAGTAAAAAGAAAATGGATCATAAAGGAAAACGGGAAAAGTTATTAAGAGTGGTTAGAAGTGGTTGGAGGGGCGTTATTCGTACACACCCTAAGGGTCCAGACCCTTAGGGTGTGTACGAATATCGCGGGCCTTAACCCATTCAAAAACAGCAAAATAAGAAAACAACCTTTCTCCATTTCATCTCAATAAAGCAGAAAAAGAAAGAAATCAGCCACGGGACCTTAGCTTTTACATTATAAAGAAACTCTTATGCTATAAATCATTTCCCCACCTGATAAACATCATAATCCCTGCTCTTCATTATCTCTATATTGCACGGATGATCTAAACTGCCAGCTATATGCAAAAGATAGAAAAACATCCGGTTCTTCAAGTACCTTCGAATGGGAAGGTTCAATTCACTTACGAGGGTAAAAGGCTTAGCGGGGAAAAGGGGTTTACCATAGCTGCTGCTTTGCACCGTGCAGGATATCCTGTTCATAGTCATAGCCTTAAAAATCGTAACCGTTCACTGGAATGTGGAATCGGAAAATGTGGTGCCTGTGAAATGCTGGTGGACGGGAAGGTCCGTCGAATATGTATTACTCTCGTCGACAATGTGAAGGAAGTGAGGGAGATCCCCATGGAATACCATCCTGAGATCAGATCTTCCTCCGGAAAAAAACCGGTAAAGGTATTCAAAACCCGGGTTGCCATCGTGGGTGCCGGTCCGGCAGGTCTTGCCGCCCGTGAATTGCTGAATGAGCATGGAGTGGATAATATTATCATTGACAACAACGACAAAATAGGGGGACAGTTCCTCATGCAGACCCATCAGTTCTTTTTCTTTGAAAAGGAAAAGAAATTCGGAGGTATGAGGGGATTTGATATCGCCCGGACACTTGCAGGTGAAGATCACCGGGGTATATTTCTGGATTCAACCGTTTGGGACATCTTCGGGGAGAAACGACTGGCCGTAAAGAATATTAAAACGATGGAGGTTTATTATGTAGATGCAGATTACCTCCTTATTGCCACTGGTGCTGTGCCTTTTATGCCTGCTTTTGAAAACGATGATCTGCCGGGTGTTTATACCGCTGCAGTAGTCCAGAAAATGATGAATCAGGAATTTACGCTTCTCGGAAAAAATATCCTTACGGTAGGTGCAGGTAATATTGGTTATCTTACTTCATACCAACTTATGCAGGCAGGTGCAAGGGTTAAGGCTATTATAGAAGCCCAGCCCGGTGAAGGAGGATTTCCTGTTCAGGCTAATCGTGTGCGGAGGCTGGGGATACCGGTAATCACTTCTCACATGTTATTGAAAGCCATTCCAAAAGAAAACAATGAAGGCATAAGGGGAGCGGTGATAGCGGAGTGCCGCGATTTTCAGCCTATCCCGGGCACAGAGCGGATTATGGAGGATATTGATGCTATAAATATATGCACAGGCCTTGTGTCCGACGATCTTCTGCTTACCAAAGGCCGTGAAGTGTTTGGACGGAGTTGTTTTGGTGCCGGCGATGCCATTCGGATTGGAGAGGGTACTTCGGCTGTTCTCCGGGGTAAGCAGGCTGCTATAGAGATCCTTGAAGAAGCTGGTATTCGCTACGATTATGATCATTATCTCGGAATTTCCAAGGAATACATCGATTCACAACAACCTCCGGTTAAGATCATTGATCGGCCATTACTGCCATCGGCGGAAAGAAGAAAAGAAAAAGCCTTTGTGATCATTGACTGCCTTTACGGTTTTGCCTGTAATCCCTGCTCTTTCGCATGCCCCCATGGAGCTATTACCAAAACTTCAACCAGTACGGTTCCAAAAATTGATTTTGAAAAATGTATAGGTTGTATGAAATGCGTTTATCAGTGTCCGGGACTTGCAATTTTCGGTTTTGATCTGAATAAGAATCAACTTTTCCTTCCCCTGGAATATGAAGTTGATGAAGGTGCTGAAGTATTTCTGATCGATAATCGGGGACAGGTCCTTGGAGAAGCTATTGTGAAAAGAATTCGGAAGAATTCAAATAAAACCCATGTGGCCAGGGTTGAAGCTACTGATATCAGCGGAGATCTGCAGATGGAGGTCAGAGGGTTTATTACAAAGAAGGATTATCCTGAAAAGATAAGCCTTAGAGAAAGTGTTGAGAACATCCCCTCGGAATCATTCATATGTCATTGTGATGATGTAAAAATGGAAGATATTCTTGAAGTGGTGGGCGAAAGAAAGTTTATTTCTGTTGATGAGATAAAGCATACCACTCGCCTGGGAATGGGAGCATGCCGGGGGAAAAGATGCATCAAAAGATTAAAACAATCCATCCGTTCATACGGTATTTCTGTGGTGGGCGAACCCACACCCAGGGGCCCCATGTCAAATCAGCTGGATATGGCTGAACTATATCCCGGAGATTCACGGGATGATATACGTGTTTTTGCAAACGGAGGAAATATACCTGAAATTGAGGTCACGTCACTGGTTGCCGGAGGCGGGATCGGTGGGAGTGCCCTGTTCCGTTATCTTGCAGGTGCCGGTATGAACCCCCTGCTTGTAAACTACGGACACGGGGCATCCTGGAGAAACATTGCCGGGGGTCGCCCGGTGTTCAGTGTACCTGAACTTTCGGATATCGCTACCAGAAACCTTGAGGTATTCAGTGAACTTCAGAAAATAAAAAATATCGATTTCAGAAAAATCAGGTACGTAACCTTTGCACACGATCAGATTACCCGTGAAAATCTGGAAAAATCCATGGAGTGGCAGGAGGCAAAAATGATAGATCCAAAAGATTTTCGCAGAGAAATCTCACCCTCGTTTGCTTCAGGTTCTCAAAAGTATATCTCAGCACTTATTACGGCTAACTGCTGGCAGGCTACGCCGGGGAAAACAATAGACCTGCTCAGGAACATCGGGATCGAAAAAGGAGGGAAGATTTCCGAAGATACCCGTATTCTGGATGTTAGGAAAGAACAGGGGACCTATCATATTCTTGTTCAGAACCGTTCAGGAGAATTCCTGAAATACCGGACGGAGGTATTCATTAATGCCCTTGGTCCTGAGGGAGGTAAGTTTGCCTCACAGCTTGGACTTGATACCGGCATTTATCCCGTTCGTCATCAGGCATTTATTACCCGGCGTCTGCCAATGATGGGGATAAACGGAGAACCACTTCCCATGCTTATAGACAGAAGGAAGTACAAAGGTTTTGCTGCAGTTTATGGACAGCAACTCGCCGAAACCGGTCAGATTATCGGCTGCGCTTCTCCTGCAACCGATCCCGCTGAGAGCTGCAGAAACCTTAAAGTAAATACCCGCGATTTTGCAGAGATCGTTTCCGAAGTATTTATTGACTGGCTCCCCGAACTGTCTGCTGTCGGATTCCAGGCGATATGGTCGGGCTATTATGTAGAACCCCGCATGATCATCGATCCTGATAAAGGGCTGTTTATCGGACTCCGTGGCCAGGGATTTATGCTTGGCCAGTACCTGGCAAAGATGTATGTTGACAAACTCATGGGCAAAACAGTACCTGAATATTTCAGCAGGCTGAGGCTTGAGGGGGATGGTCTGCTGGAAACAGCGTTTAAATAGAGTCTGTCCATAATGTCCGATTTACTCATCCAGTGTTAATTTAAGCGGTATTCGTGAGCTCGTTAACACTCGGTTCTGCGTTGCTGCAAAAATTTTAAATCCTCATATACGCTAGTATACTGCGGTTTAAAATTTTTGCGCGCCTTGATCTTGAACATTAGCTTCACTGAGCTCACCGCTATGTGGCGGTTTCGGTTATGATCCAGACACCCGACTTTATGGACAGACTCTGGTTTACAGAACATCAAAGGAGACCAGGACCTTTCGATTGATGAAGTTATAAATTCATTTATTTTTTTCCAGATAGTTAAGGTGCCCGCAAATATGGATCTTGCTATGTATCTCTTATTCAACCGGAATTTGAACTTTTCCTCAAGAGGTATTGTTAAAAAGGTGTAACAAAAATACAATACCCATGGACAAACGAACATTTTTAAAAAACAGTTTTTTGCTTGGCACAGGCGCATTTCTTGCCGGACCCGCTATTGCCGGAGAAGCATTCTCAAAATCCTCTGATGAATTTAAGCAGGCAGAGCTTGAATATGATTACGATGCACTTATGCCTTATATTGATGAACAGACTATGGAGCTGCATTATTCAAAGCATCATGCCGGTTATACGCGAAAATTTAATGCAGCATTGAAGGAGGAAGGACTTGAAGGGAAAGAACTGCATGATATATTCAAAAATGTAAGCAAGTATTCAGATGCCATCAGAAATAATGGCGGGGGTTATTATAATCATAACCTTTTCTGGAAATGCATGTCGCCCGATGGGGGAGGAGAGCCCCAGGGTGCACTGGCACGGCAGATTGTAAAGGATTTTATTAGTGTCGACAGATTCAGGCAGGAATTCAGCGCCGCTGCTGGTTCTGTTTTCGGATCAGGCTGGGCCTGGCTTGTCGAAAATAACGGTAAACTTGAGATCCTGAAAACATCAAACCAGGATAATCCCCTGATGGATATAGTTCCGGTAAACGGAAAACCCCTTCTTACTATTGATGTCTGGGAACATGCCTATTACCTCAAATACCAGAACCGCCGCGGAGATTATATTGATGCTTTCTGGAACGTGGTAGACTGGAAGAAAGTAGAGGAGAGAGCAGAATGAGAGCGAGAGCGGGAGCGAGGGAGTTTTCAAAAAAGTGCTTCCGCTATACAAGGGGTAACTTCCACGGGCTTCTGTATTCCGGGTAAATCATTGCATCGGCATCTTTATTATCAATAAACTTCTGGCTGGATTCATCCCAAAATACTTTATCTTTTAATCGGTAGGAGATATTTCCAAGATGTGCGAATTTGGCTATGTAGGAACCGGTTTCTATGTCGCAATTGGGCTTTTGCCTGGTTTTGATGCAATCGATAAAGTTACCAACATGATAATGCAGCCCGGGAGGACCGCTTCTTTTGAAAGATATTGCCTCAAGGCCTTCTTTTTCTCCAAATCCCCGGGTTTCGGGAATAACCTCCCAGCCACCCCTGTCCACAACAAGAGTGCCGTGTTCACCAACAAATGCCACACCATGTCCCCTGCCATAGTTGGCACCATAAATTCCGACTGTATGTTCCCATAATAATCCGAAATCTCCGAAATCGTAGATGGCCATCATGGTGTCTGGAGTTTCCATAGCATCGTTAGGAAAGGCATATTTTCCACCACTCGACATAACCGAGTTGGGTACATAACGATCCATTCCATAAAGGGCAAAATCCAATAAGTGGACTCCCCAGTCCGTCATTAAGCCCCCGGCATATTCCCAGAACCATCGGAAAGAAAAATGGAAACGATTCATGTTGAACGGAGTTTTCGGTGCAGGCCCCAGCCACATATCGTAGTCCACACCCTCAGGTACCGGGGTATTGGGTACAACCGGCACTGAACCTTTCCAGCCAACATTGGACCATGCTTTGACCGTTCTGATACGCCCCAGCTGCCCCGTTCTCAGGTAATCCACGGAATCCTGCCAGTGAGGGTCACTTCTCTGCCACTGGCCTACCTGCACTACTTTGTCGTATTTCCGCGCAGCCTCTACCATGGTATTACATTCCCCGATAGAATTGCCCAGGGGCTTTTCACAGTAAACATCCTTACCGGCTTCGCAGGCATAGATCATCTGCAGTGCATGCCAGTGATCAGGAGTGCCTATTACCACCGCATCAATGTCCTTTTGCTCCAATAATTTCCTGAAATCATTATAGAGCCTGGGTCTTTTTCCTGAAATCTCTTCGGTTTCCTTAGCTCTTTTTTCAAGGACATTACTGTCTACATCACACAGAGCTGCACATTCGACTTCAGGAAATTCAAGAAATGCTTTCAAATTGCTAAAACCCATTCCGTTGACACCTATAACTCCGATGACCAGTTTATCACTGGCCGACGGGGGAGAACTACGTAAAATTCCGGGAAGGGTACTCAATCCTGCAGTAGCTAAGGCAGAATTCCTGATGAAGCTTCTTCTTGTGTTATTCATAGTTTATAATTTTATTCTATTGACAGACTCCATGAAGTTTATAAAAATATAAAAAAAATCTTTTTATGAGGCGCTAATTAACAATTATCTCGTCTATCTTTCTTTTCGGAACATGATGTACTCCCTTTTCATCACGCCAGTATTTGAATTCTCCGTTTGTAATGTCTTCGATCACAACCTTTTCTGCAGGTTTTCCGAGGGCAATGACATGCAGGATTTTTAATTTTTCAGGGATCTGCAATAAGGCTGATAGCTTCTCTTTTTTAACAGAGGCAATAATACACCCTCCAAGATCTTTTTCAGCTGCTGTGAGGAGAATGCTCTGGGCTGCAATCCCGTCATCACAGTAGTAATTATCTCCAAGGCTGGTATCATGCAGTTGAATAATATAGGCTGATGGTCTTTCTCCTTCTGCCGGTCCATCCCAGTCTTTAAGATAACCTGCCCAGGCCAGGGTGGGGAAGATGCTGGCATTTTGCACTGGATCGTTGGAGAGAAAGTATTTCAGGGGCTGAACATTTTTTGCCGAAGCTGATAAGCGAGCGGAGTCGATCATGTCCTCAAGATCCTTCCTGTCGATTTGATGATCCTGATGGAATCTGCGGTAGCTGCGGTTTTTTAGAAGTAGGTCTTTTAGCATGATTTATAGGTTTATGGGTTTATAGGTTTATAGGTTTATGGGTTTATAGGTTTATGGGTTTATAGGTTTATGGGTTTATAGGTTTATAGGTTTATGGGTTTATAGGTTTATAGGTTTATGGGTTTATGAGTTTATAGGTTTATGGGTTTATGAGTTTATAGGTTTATGGGTTTATAGGTTTATA
>CAYRTD010000064.1:0-21641 GCA_964426915.1 uncultured Bacteroidaceae bacterium
TGGGTTGATGGGTTGATGGGTTGATGGGTTGATGGGTTGATGGGTTGATGGGTTTCCTCCTACGCTGTCGCTGCGGCGGACAGGTATGGGTTGATGGGTTGATGGGTTGATGGGTTGATGGGTTTCCTCCTACGCTGTCGCTGCGGCGGACAGGTATGGGTTGATGGGTTGATCGGATTTGATCTTCGATAAAGAAGCCTAAAAATCATGTTAATCCTTAAATCATGAAAATCATGGTTCAGACAAGGTTTGAGGATGGTTTCAGAATAATTTCAGGATTGCTTCATGGTGGTTTCAGGATTGTTTGCCTACTTTCTATATTTGTAATTTATTATATTTATACCAATCAATTCAAGAAAACAATGAACCATAAAACACTTTACTTATTCTTAGCATTTGTTTTTTCATGTCTGCCAGAGCTATTTGCCCAGGATGCAGATTACCGTCCGGGACTATTCTTCAGGGAGGACTGGAAAGAAATACCCGAAGAAATACCAGTTTCACAGAGTCATGTTGTGAATCCTGATTTGATTTTACATCTATACGGTCCCAGCAAGGATGTGATCAAAAAAAGCCATCATGATAAACCTTTCGACGATCCTTATTATATCTGGTCGGGGTTATGCGAAGACAACTGGTTGGTGACTCTCGAACACAAAGACAGGATGGCCGACCTTACCGGTTTTGCAAAGATCCGCTGGCGGACAAAGCAAGCGGGGTTCCGGGAGTTACACATAGTACTCAAACTGGCAAACGGCACCTGGCTGGTTAGCAAGGAATCGGATGGCCCGTCAAAAGACTGGAGGATCTCGGAATTCAATATACAGGATATAAACTGGTATGAGCTGAATATTGAAACCCTATGTGAATCAAAACCGGTCCGGGACCCGGATCTATCGCAGGTAAAAGAGATCGGTTTTACTGATCTGATGCGGGGAGGTGGAAGCAATGCCTGTTCGAGACTGGATTGGATTGAGGTCTATGGTCGTTAGAAGAAAATTGCTAAATTAATGGAGCTTATCTTTTCTTAATATTTTTTCTTTAAAAAGTATGTATCTTCAAAAAATCTACCAGACATTTAACACGAGTCTAAGCAGATCACTCCGTCAATTCATCCTCTTCAGTCTTCTTGTTATATCATACGCCTTACTTTCCTACAATTATTTCCCGGGCTGGTGGTATTCATCCCTTGGAACGCTCGCTATTGTTTTCCTGACTTTCCTTCTTTGGAATGATAACTTTCTTAAGCGGACAGGACTAAAGATAAGCATTAGGGAAATTATAAATTCTCTGATTCTTGCAGTATTATTAATACTTGCAGCACTGGTGATAATGAAATATATTGCCAGTCAGCATTCCATTTCCATAAAATTCACCAACTGGAGAAATTATTATCACGATATTTTCTATGTGCTAAATGAAGAAATAGTTCTGGGAGCAATTCCATTATGGTTCATGATCAGGAAATTGAAAATGAAACCACTAATAGCATCCCTAAGCCTCGCTGTAGCATTCGCCATTGTTCATTATGTTTTTTATAAATGGGTATTCCTCGAAAGGGGAACAATACAGATCACCACCCTTCTTAGCCTGTTTTTCGTGGGGATCATCCGTAACAATCTAATTATTCAGACAGGGCATATCGGTTATTCCTGGGCCCTTCATTTCAGCTGGATGGCAGTAATGTTCGGCAGCGCCCACTCCTACCTCACCACTGATGAATGGTTAACCGAACCGGTAAGATTCAACACTTACCTTGGTTCTTATGAAATGCTGGGTATTTCTGCTATACTTTTGGCAGGGAGTCTGATCAGTATAAAAAGGACCCGTCTAAAGAGTCGGGTAGCTTTACCATAAAGTTCGTTTTCAAAGGTTTCAATTCCGTATTGTCATAGCATTCCCCAAGTGCTGTCGCTTGAGGGTGTCTTACATGTAACTCTTTATTTAGTGTCTGTCCATAATGTCCGCTATCTGCGTTATGCTTGAGATTATTAAGTTACTGATCTCTAAGGTAATAATATGCCAGTTGAGAATCAAACTGATCACTGATTACCGATTACTTAAGTACTGCCAATTAAAGTTAGATGCCTGGATATGCGGCTCCGCCGCTGGTCGACTGCCTCCTCCTACTTCCTCCTGCCTACTTCCTCCTCCTAATCGTCCGTTACCAAAACCAGATACCTCGATACCTTCCAGAACTCATCAGCATCATTAATAGCAATAGTTGCAGATTCTTCATCGTTTGCCTCGATGGTGTAACTTCCCTGCGGATGGGGCGATATCATCAACAGGTTGTCTGCTTCAGCATTAACTTCAAATGATTTCCTCTCGCGCATATCGATTTTTTCCAGCTGGCTCAGGTCGAGCTGTGGATTTAATGTTTTCACCTGTCCGAGAAATCCCAGGAATCCTCCTGTTTTTTCTACTATGTTCTTTTCTATCAATTCATCCTCGGTTCCGGAAGTGAAATAAGCATAATTCAGGCTATCAGTAATCATCTCCGCTCTTTCCTCCATTTGAGTGTTTATTTGGTTCAATTCCTCAATTTCAGAATTAAGTTCGCCGATAGTGCTGTTAAGTTCTGCAATTATCTTATTATAGTTGTTTAGTATACTATCCTTCTTAACCAGCATCAGGTTCAGGGTATCTATTTCTTCCTCCAGGTTGGCCACCTGTGAACCGGCTCTGTATGCCCGGTTCCTTAATGCTTGTTCCCGTTGTTCGTTTGTCTTAAGAAGGCTGTCGATCTGAGCAATGGTAATATTCACCCGTGCTTTTAGTTGCTGCAGGTTCTCATTTTGTCCGGCCTTTGTGGCCCCAGGCAAAGCCCGGTTAAGTCTTGCCTCGATATCATTGAAAGTATTCCGGTATTCTTCCAGACTGGAATTACAGTTTTCAAGGGAAGATGAAAGTTCCTGGTTGGTTGTCTGGAGCTGTTCTACCTGTTCTTTGTAGTTTTTGCACCCGGTTAATGCCAGGATCAGGATCAGTAGGAGTGATTTTATGCTTTTCATGGTTTTTGAATTTAAATGGTTCAGAACATTTCTGGTATTTGAATTTACAGACCTGAGACTGCTCTTTTATTTTCAGTTATGTTATAGAGATAACAAACTATTTGCATAACCCTTTTGAAGCCATGTAGTTCATTTGAATTGACATTTTTTCCCATCTTTTGCAAACATGAACAATAAAATATATATATACGTTAAGCTGATAATTTGAAGTCATTTTCTAATCAATAAAACTCAAACTCATGAAATTACTTTATGTAAGCATTTTTTCAGCATTATTACTTATGGTATCCTGCACCGGAAATACAGATGTAGTTGAATCCGGAACCTACCAGGGAGAGATTAAAAAAGTTGTACCCGAAGAAACCGAGATCTACGTAGAGACTCAGGATGGCAAAACTCTTGAGCTCTATTTTACCGAAGAAACAACCCTGACGAGAAATGGCGAAACTGTAGAATTTTCTGAACTTTCAGTAGGGACTACCGTAGAAGTAGAAGTAGAAAAAACTGGAAAGAGACTTGATCCTTTATCCGTGAAAATTATCGAATAAATGAATCAGTTACCCGATTTCTGGAGGACAGAAATATATCATCCCTTAACGGTTCATCTTCCTTTAGCGGCCTTAATTTTATCAACTTTATTTATCCTTATTTCTTTTTTCCTTAAACGATCCCATTGGTTTGAAATGGGATCGTTACTATTAATTATAGGTACAGCCGGAGCATGGATTGCAGTCTACACCGGAAACATGGCCGATAGTGTTGTTGCAAGAGAAATTTGCGATCCTACTGTGCTTGAGAGTCATGAAAATACTGCCTACCTGGTTAGCTGGATCTTTACAGCCGCATCGGTGGCTATTATCATAAATTATTTTCTAAAAGCCAATAAATTAATAAAATTTGCTAAAACATTTATAGTTATTCTCTCCCTTGCAGGGTCTGCTTTTTTGGTATACCAGGGACACCTTGGTTCCACTCTGGTTTATCAACAAGCGGCAGGAGTGTATGTTCCAGGTGAAGACTGCGATGAGTTTGCGGACTGAAATATTTATTATTTGCAGAGAAGATCCAAGAATCTTCTCTCAAAAACAAGGTTTTAAAATCCGATCCTTATAAACAATGTCGGCGTAAAAGGTACCGATTGCTGATAAAGCCTTATCGTACTGGTTTGAAAGCTGGGTACACGTTCTAAATTGTAATATAAAAGATTTTCTCTATTAAATACATTGAGGATGGACAATCCGGCTTCGCCAAAGAAAGAGCTGAGATTGAATTTCGAGGTTAAGGCAACATCAAGCCGGTGATAAGGAATGCGTTCTTCTTTTAATCCATTAGGATTAGGGAATCCGGATCCATAAACATAATTGGCAGAAAAATATACAGGATCAAAATTTAACATCCCAGCAAGCTTGATCTCGTGTCGCTGGTCATGAGGAGCATAGCGGTATTCATTATCCGGGAAATGCTCGAACCATTCCCGGGTTTCACTCAAAGTATAGGAGATCCATGCAGTATGTCCATAAAAATTCTGCTTCAGATAAAAATCAATACCGTAGCTTTCACCCCTGCCTTCATAGATGGTTTCAATATCCCTTAAACGGAAATTCACATAGCGGGTTAATCCCTCTGTGATTTTATAATAGGGTGAAACAGTAGCCTGTGTATTATTTTCTTCAACTACAAGCGATGCGGTAAGATGTTTTGAACGTAAAACCGGATATTCCGAATCATTGGCGACTGTCCACATATACCGGTAGTTTCCAAATTCATCCTCAACGGAATTTTGTGTAAGATATTGATGGTGTAAGCCTGCAGCAAGACTAAAAGTAAAAGCCTCACTGATCTCAAATGCGGCAGACATCCGGGGTGCCACAAAAGTCCTTTCGAGCTTTGGTGAGCGTGTTAACCTTATTCCCGGCACCAGCTTAACATTGCCGAAAGACATTCTGTCCTGGGCCATCAAAGTAACATGAGCCCCCTTTATATTCTGATCAATAAAATTCACCCCGGCGGTATCCTCAATCCATTGGGAATTATTGCCCACCCATGACAGGCCGGTTTCTAAATGGTGAATGTTGTTGATGGCCCAGTCAGTTTCAAGATTCACCTTGGCCTCTGCTGTACTGTTAAAGCTTTCCTGGCCTGTACTTCTCCGGGTAAAATTATTAAAAGTGTTGAATATTTTTTGTTCATTTTCATACCTGCTGTCCAGCCCGGAAAATGATACACCAAGTTTAGCGCTCAGTCCGTTTTTCGCATTTTTCCCAATGACCATCGATGCACCTTTCTGCACGCTGGTCTCAGAGGTATTTCTCTCCAAACGGAACCACCGGCTAACCATTTCATCAATATTATATGAGAAATTATCCTGTCCCGCCAGCATACTGAGTCGGAAGAACAGATCCTGCTCATTCCGGAAAGAGTATTTAAGATTCATGTCCCTGAAAAGATAATTCGGCACAAGGGTCACATCTGTTTCAACATTTTTATTTTGGTTTGGTGTTAAATCCCATTCCGTAACATCATAAAGATTTCTGAATGTATGGCGGAAAGCCAACACCAGTGAGGAATTTTTGGTAACAGGGGTTTCCAGCAATGAATTGATCGTATAATTGTTCAGGCTAAGATCCATGGAGAACTTTCTCAGACTCCCTTCCTTTCCTGTAATTTCAGCTATTCCTCCCACACAATCTCCATAAGTTGCCTCGTAAGCCCCCTTCATAAGCTTGATATCCTTTACCACGTAAGGATTCACTGTACCAATGTTATCATTGAAGTTTTTCAGCCCGAAAATGAGGATGTCATCAAAGAGAATACGGCTCTGCCCTTCATAGGAACCCCAAATAATAAGATTTTCCAGAGCTTCGGCCGATGCGGTAATTCCCGGTTGCAATCGTAAAAGGTTAAATACCGAATTATTGCTGCTGCCGGGAAGAAAACGGGTAATTTTATGATTCATCCGGAGAACACCTGCCTGGTCTTCCGCATAAAGAAAAGTCTCCAGCAAACGATCAGTTATTACCACTTCCTCAAGCTGTTCAATAGCCGGGATCAATTTGATCAGGTGTTTATCATCCGGAGAAAGAAGAGTATCAATTTTATAATAGCCAAGATGAGTTGCCTGTAAATGGAAAATACTATCTGTGGAGCGATGCTGAAAAAAACCATTTTCATCGGTAATGCGGCCCTTTCCATTGATAATTACTGCAGAATAAGGCAGCGGCTCAAGACTTTTCCGTTCAACAATTCGTCCTGTTAATAAATAATTCACAGGCTTAGGATGAACTTTTTGTTTCTGAGTGTAAATTACATAAACATCCCCTGTTTTTTCGTAAGCAAGAGGCAAGCCTTTCAATAAAAAATCGAGTGCCCTTCCGGCCGATTCAAATTGTCTATCTACCGAGACAGTGTATTTACCCAGCTCAGCATCATTAAATGAAAAAGACAAAGAATAATTATCCCTGAGTTCTACAAGTATTTCACTCAGGCTTTTGTTGTCTGCGGTAATGTATATCTGCTGTGCAAATGATGATACTTTCAAAGCTATCAGCAAACAAATAATTATAGAATATTTTTTTTTCAATCCTCTTCCCGGCTAATTCTGTATTTATTTCGATTAATCTGTTTTACTTCAAGTCCAAAAGGACGCGCTATCATCTCTAAAATGTTTTTTACTGAACTTCCTCGCTTAAAGTTACCGGTATATTCACCTCCATTACCCGCTTCCAGTTCAATAGTGATATCGAATTGACGTTCCATTTCGTTTAAAACCTCATCAAGAGGTGCTGAGGTAAAAACAAATGTATTATTGGTCCATGAAATGGCATTCTCAGCTTTTACATTGGTCCGGTATTTCAGTTCTCCCTTATCAGAAATCATTGCAGATTGGTTCGATTCCAGTATTTTTGATTTGCCTTTATCTGTTTCAACCTTTACCTGTCCGCTAAGGCAAATCACCCTGTAGTCATTATCCCTGGCGTAAATATTAAAGCTGGTTCCCAGAACTTCGGTAGTGCCCTGAGCTGACCTAACCGTGAATCGCTTTCCTTTCTCAACTTCAAAATAGGCTTCCCCATCGAGTTCAAGAATACGGGCGAATCGCCACCAGTAAGGATGATAGGACAGCCTGGTACCGGCATTTAAATGCACTTTGCTGCCCTCGGGCAGGGTTTTACTCAAGTGCTGACCCGCGGGGGCATAGAGGCTCGTCGAATAGAATCGCATAAAACCTGCAATACCCAAAAACACTATAAAAATAGCAGCTGCAGACCAGTATATTAAAAGAGTCCTGGTTTTTCCTTTTGGCTCCTGACGATCCTTTATCTTTCCCATCATTTCATTCCACACCTCTTCCTTACTCCTGGAGTAAGGAATTTGCGTTTTCCTGAAGAAACGACTATGCTGGTCATTATGCAGGTGTTTGTTATTCATTTTTAAGCTGGGCTTTCAGGTAATTCAGGGCCTCATGCATTCTTTTCTCAACCGCTTTTACACTTATATCAAGATGATCTGCTATTTCCTTATATTTCATCCCGTCGTTTCGGCTCATTAGAAAAACTATCCTCTGTTTTTCATTCATACTTGTAAGCGATTTCTCATATTTGGTTTTTAGTTCAGTGTAATCGATCTCCTCATCGGCAGATGGGTTTTCTTCTTCAGTATTTTTTATCTCTGCAAACTTCAGGGCTGCCTGCTTTTTTCGATAATCGCTGATAAAAATATCTCCGGCGATTTTAAAGAGTAGTGCTTTTTCTTTTCCTTTATCAGGATTCAGTTTCTTTTCCCAGATCCGCATAAAGACATCCTGTGCAATATCGGTGGCAAGTTCAGGATCACCAGCGCGATAAAAGATGTAATTCCTCACCCGGTCGAAATACTGGTCAAAAAGCTGCTGAAATATCTTCTGATTCAAAACAACGGATTTAAGGAGGAACCAAATTTACATAATCCTGTCGCAGTAACAAAGATTTTTCTAAAGGCAAATTACAATAGAGGCGCACGGCCGTACACCTCTATATATAAAGGATTCGACAAATCTTATCTTACCTGCGTCATATTCTTTTAATGCGTTTTCCGATAGTTATCTGACGGGTTTCATTATCTTTGGTTATGGTTGCTACATCGTCGCACGTTCCATCACCATAATCAAGTTCTGCAAATTCTTCACCGTTAATGCTAAAGTTCACAATTCCTTCTACAATAAACCGGCAGGCACCGGTTTTGGTGAGAGGATCGATAATGGTTTTTGAAAAAGTTGCACCATTGGCAGCCTCATAATTTACAAATCCGGAAATAAGGATAACATCATCCGAATGAAGAAATGGAGTTTCAAATCCTTCAACAAGAGTACGGGTTCTCTCACCGGTCCGCTGAAGAACCGCACCATCAGCAAATGTCAGTGTAAGGTCACTCACATTGGAAAAAACACGTTCTGTACTATCGGCTCCCATAAATGTGCGGGTAGCACCGCCAGCAATATTCACTGAATCCACATAGAAATTCTCATATCTAATCTCCCTGGTGGCTCCATCGGTCCGTGGCCGTGCAGATACATTAATGAGGATCTTTCCGCTAATCACTCTTCCATTTACCAGCTCAATTCCATCACTATAATCTATTGTGATAGTCTTGGGGAAAAAACTTCCGGTCGGGTCCACTGTAACTGCAGGTCCAACACCGTTCTTATAGCGCCATTTCCATTCAGCACTTTTCTTACTTCCATTTATTCCATCGATAAGATCCTGGGAACTGGTATAAAAATCGACTTCATAATCCATGGCTTCGATAACATTATCAGAAGCAGCGTCTTCCATGATAACAGCCTCCTCTTCTTCTGTGAATAATTTAATGTCATTGTTGGATTCTTTTTCGCAAGCCATTAAAAATGCTGTTGCGGTTGCGGTAATAAATAGGATGTTTTTTTTCATGATTTCTAATTTAAAAAATGGTTTAACAAAACTTTCTATAACTATACCGCATGAAAATAATTTTACCCTACTTTTTTTTTGTTTTTTTTTGCAGGATCCACTCTAAAAGTGAAAATTATAACAATTTCTCTTAATCCCCCGGCTCCCTAAGGCATGTAGGCAGTTCTTTCCATATCAAAATATTTTTCAGGGTTACCGGCTTTTATGTAATGGACCAGAATAAAGTTTTCATCCCCAACAACAGGTATCTCCATATTTAAACCTAAAGTTTCCCTTTAGGTAAGTTCACGTGAATTCATTATTTCATCCATGGCTTTATCTGCTTCATCACCCAGGACATTCTGAATAAATTCCCAGCTCATACCGGAAACACTGGAAGAAAGATTTTCATAAATATCCACAGTTACATAATTATAATCACTTTCGCTTCCCTGGTTATGAACACGGTAAAGCTCCCAGCCAATCATAGTTCCTTCATCTGTTTTTGCCTGGAGAACTTTTTGAGCATACTGTTCTGCAGCTTCATATCTGGCTTCGCCCCCGGGAGGCACCTTCATGTAGTTTAAAACCACAACCTGACTGAAGCTAAGTTGTGCGGTTAAGCACAGCACGGTAATAATCCATAATTTTTTCATAATGATGTGAATTTAGTTTCACTTGAAACAGCTTCACATACATTAAGTTCATAATAACATACTGACTATCAGTGATAATTTTAATAGTCTCTATAGTTCAATTTTTTTGTAATTGTTCTGAACTATCAATATTCATTACTGATTTTCAGATATTTTCGAATAATAAAAAAATACTTTCTAAATAGTATCCGAAAGAAAATTCATGATTTTGCTAAAGTGCTTAATAAGAAAAGGTCCGATATTGAATAATACTACCTTATTTTGAGGGAGCTTTCACATCCTGATAAGTCAGGAAAACACCCACCATAACTACTGTCAAACCGACAATATCCATTAATAGAAGCTTATCTCCGAATGCCATCCAGGCCATTAACATGGTAACCGGGGGACCGAAATAAAATAAACTGGCCACCCGGGTGGCGTCCATACGCTCAATCAGAAGCCACATGAGAGCATAAGCTCCCAGAGAGACGGCAAAAATAAGCCAGAGCATGGTGTATATAAATTCCGAGGTCCATTCGACATAAAGATCTTCAATAAATATTGCTGGAAGGGCCAAAACAATAGTGGTAGCAAGACACTGGTAGAAAAGGGTCAGGTCAAGTGATATTTTTGTTGATTCATTTCTCAGTTCCATCTTCCTTTGTATTAAGCTCGCAATTGTAATAGCGGCAACAGAGCCCAGGGGTATCAGGTACCCGAATATTGTTCCGGTATCTGTATAGCTGATTCTGTGGATCACAGTAATGCACACACCGGTAAATCCAATAAACAGTCCAAGCCACCTCTGTATGGAAATACTTTCGCCTGTCACGATTCCTGAAAAAGCTCCGGTTGCAAGGGGTTGCAAGGCAACCACCAGTGCTACTATACCGGCAGGAACCCCCTGTTCAAGTGCCAGAAGGACACATCCCAGCCATACACCATGCGCCATCACCCCTACAAACATGTGTGGAGCTAATGAGGGCCATTTCAACCATTGGAAACGTCCTCTTGACTGAAGATAAATGTAGAGAATTACTGTAAGAGTCAGGTAACGCCAGAATAACAGAGTAAAAGGTCCTGTATAGGGAAGTCCATACTCAGCTCCTATGAAACCTGAGTTCCAAAGAAAAATAAATGCTATGGCCAGGAATAAAGTTGATCTGTTCATGGTATGTAAGACCTTGACCAGTTTGTGACGCTAAAAAAATTAATCAGGAAGATCCCCATACCATACTCACAGGGGAAGGCCGATTACCAAAAACATTCACTCACTATATTGAAAAAATCCCAAAAGAAATATCTTTAGCATCACCCAGGTTTTTCTCCCAGTAGTGAGCTGAAGCATTATTAATTGAAACAACCGGCATGGTGGCCTCATTGATGATATGTTGTGCAAAAGCTCCTAAATAATTGTCAAATGTTGCGGATTCTTTATGAGTCATAATTAAAATTGAATCAATATTATTCTGATCACAATATTTTAATATTGACTTGTATGCAATGTTTTCCTCTTTTACCAATAATTCAACCTTGTAATCTACTCCATTTTCTTCATAGGTCTTTTTATATTTATTAATTTTTTCGTTAATACGACTCGACCTCAATTCATTTTTACCGAAAAGTACAGAAACCAAATGTATTTTTGCATTATGATTCAAAGCCATGGCAACCGAATTATAGAGCTGCATTCTGCTTGAGCGGTTTAAATCAAGTGGTACGGCAATATTTTTAAATATTCTATCTTCCTTATTTGTAATACTGATAACAGGTTGCTCAGCATTCATTATCACCTGTGAAAGGGTTGAGCCTAACCTTTTGGAACCTGAGGCCAATGGATAATTGTCCGCCATAATTATGTACCTGGCATTTATTTTTGTTGCATACTTGCTAATTTCATTTTTTGCTTTGCCTTCCAATACTTTTATTTCTGTATTCTCAGGCAACATCTGTTCTTTTTTCAGAGCCAGAAGTTTCTTGTTGGCATTCCTTTTGAATTCATCTGAGTTGAACATGTCTTCCCACCAGGATTGCGACTCAATAACATGCACCAAATGAATATTTGCATTATTCATAGCTTGCAACTTCAAAGCATAATCCAGCGCTTTTAAACAATAAATCTTAAAGTCTATCGGAACCAAAAGGTCCATTTTTGTTTTTGCCATTTTTGTTATATTTCAGATTTAAACATTATTTTAAATATTTTTTTTGACCGCTTTCTGTAGCTATTTATTTCACCTTTACCAATTGAGATTCAAATTCTAAAATACCTTAGTTCCCTGTTATAATTACAGATGTTGGTGTTAAATGGTCCAATCGGACAAATCAGCAAAATTCCAGAGATTCCCGGATATTGCTAAAATGTGCTTCAGAAATAAGAATATAGAATGTTTTTTTTAAATTTTCATCATCAAACAAATATAATAAAAACGGCGATTTTTTTACTTCTGATAATAGTTATTTGCTAGAAATTAATAGAAATCCTCATCCCAATCATCCATTAAATATAACTTATCTATAAGATCCTCATCAATCTCTTTACGGATTTCTCTTATGGTTTTTTTTTATTTTCTCCATTGATGCCTGGTTGATGATATTATTACATACATCCTCACCCCCCAGGTCGGGGCCATTAAAGCAAAAATAACATTTATGAATCAATAACTATCAAAAGTATCGGAGAAGAAGAAACCTACCATTACCGATTATAACAAGGCGTGCGCAGGGAAAAGTATGCATTGGGGCATCAAGCAAGCTATTAATAATTAGAAGAGTCTGTCAATAAAATAAAGTGGCTGAATCATAACCGAACCACCAATTGGCGGTGAGCTCAGTGAAGCTGTTGTTTGGGATCAGTTCGACTAAATGATTTTGAAAACCAAAATCATAGTCTCACTGAGTATATCGGACATTACGGACATACACTCGATTTTATAGAGGCCGTCTAAAAATAATCATGTATCCGCCTTGCCACTCATATTTTGGATGTATTGTCTATATATAATTTAAAGTTTACCCATTTTCTAAAAAAATTCAATTACCTTTATCTTACTAACACTAATACTAAACCTGAGTCAGCATGAGCATAGGTGGTGAATTGTCGAAAATTCTTGATCCAAATAAGTATAAGCTGGTATTGTTATCAAATAATCTTTCAGTAATAGAATATATTCCTTCTTCTAAACTGAACTGGTGCCTGATTGACTGGGGGCCTGTAAGATACAGATTAACCACCTATATCGATGGCCAGGCAGACAGGCAAGATTATCAAAAAACGGATGTGGAAAACCTGTTGGAGGATCTAAAAAACTGGATGAAAAGAATAAATGAGTGAAATTGCTCTCTGTGTCCTCACCCGAGCGCAGCGACTCAAACCATCCTTCCATTCACATTTTCAATGTATTCAGGATTACTCCTCATCTTCACCCCTGTTAAGCAACCAAATAGTAAGACCGGCAACTGTTAATAAACTTCCCAGGGCAATGCCCATGTTAACATTCCTCTGCGTTCTCTTTGCTTTCCTCAAGGGAGCAGAACCCAATCCTTTATCCTCAATAAAATCTTCAAGTCTCTTTAGTCTTGCTTCTAATTCTTCTTTGATATCCATGATAAAAATTTTTAAGTTACACTTTATTAGTCTAACATAGATAATGGCAAATTGTTTGTGAAAAAAATGTTGATAATCCCGGGGCTTCTAAAGATAAAGGCCCATTACGATCATTGCATGGCTATTTTTCACTACTTCCTATCCATTTCTGATAGATAGTATGTTTCGAAGAACAGAGCCGTATTCTGGCAATGGCTCTGGATCCAAATCTTAACAATGGCCTTATCCAGCACTCCAGTCTATCCTTTGAGTGATGCAAGCCAGAGCTTCAAAGAGGATATATTCCAGTACCCGAGGATGGCTTTGAGTGAGGCAATCCTGAACCCCTGAGTTTCTGCCAAAGCTTTAGATCTGATTGGAAGTAAACATTCATTCCGGTCAAAGGGAGTTTAAGATTTGTATAGTATTTTGACTAATTAAAAAAAATCTTATCTTTACGGCATTATCCAACTTACCCATTGACGAAATCAGTCAGATATTTTAACCAAATAGCACCTTACATTATGAAAAACAAATCCATATCCCGAAGAAATTTCATTACAAAAACAACCCTGTCGGCTGCGGGTGCAGCGTTGGGAATGCAAACAATCGCCTCCCCTTTTTCAGGAAAAATCCTAAATGCAAACGATAAAATCCGGGTTGGTTTCATCGGCTTGGGTAACCGGGGAAGTCAACTGATGCATTGGTTTATGGAAAACCCTGATGTGGAAGTCGCAGCACTTTGTGATGTATATGAACCCTATATAATCCGTGACCGCGCTAAAATAGCCCAACGATACCTCGATATCGGAAAAGTACCATCCATGGGAGAAAATTTTGGTTCCGGGGTGAAGCAATATACTGACTTTCGAAAACTGTTGGAAGACAAAGATATCGATGCAGTTTGCATCTCCACACCCGACCACTGGCATGCGATTCAAACCATCATGGCGCTGGAAGCAGGGAAACATGTGTATGTTGAAAAACCATTGACCATCACGATCAAAGAAGGTCGTAAAATGGTGGAAGCACAAAAGAGAACAGGGAAAGTTTGCGCAGTTGGTCTTAACCGGCGCGGATCTACTATTTACCAGCATCTGGTAAATGAAGTGCAGGCGGATAAAATCGGAAAGGTAACCACTGCCCGTGCCCAGCGCACAAGCAACATGTTTCCAAATGGCATAGGAATTCTGCAGCCCGAAGATCCACCCAAAGATTTTAACTGGGATATGTGGCTTGGACCAAGAGCTTTCCGGCCTTATCAATACAACATTGCTCCATATTTTTTCCGGTGGTGGAAGGATTATTCTTCGCAAATGGGGAACTGGGGTGTTCATTATATGGATGTGATCCGTTGGATGATTGGGGAACAATCCCCTGTTGCCATCACAGCGCATGGAGGCAAGTATGCCGTGAAGGACGACAGAACTATCCCCGATACTATGGAAGTATTGTTTGAAATGCCATCCGGCAGCATCATTAAGTTTAGCATTCATGAAGCAAATGGTGGCGGACGTGTGCACGGGGGGGAAGTAGCCCTGCACGGAACCAAAGGAAATTTGCTGGCCAGTCAGAACGGATACAAAATTGAACCTTCCCGTAGCGGACAGTTCCAGGATTGGGACCGTTTGGTTGAGCCTGCTGAAAAAACACTTGAGGGCAGTGCAGAATTTGGTGATCTGGCCATTAAAGAAAATTCAACGGCCAATCTGATCCGTAATTTCCTCGACTGTATAAAATCCGGTGAAGAACCTTTATGTCCGCTGGAAGAAGGACATCGTTCAACCAGTTTTGCGCTTTTAGCCAATATTGCCCTTGAAACAGGTACACGCCTCGAGTGGGATCCGGTAAATGAACGCATCACCAATAACGAAGCTGCAAACGATTACCTGCATTACGATTATCGCGCTCCATGGAGTTTGTAAGACAACGGTAATCAGAGTCTGTCAATAAAATAAAGTGGCTGGATCATAACCGAACCACCAATTGGCGGTGAGCTCAGTGAAGCTAATGTTCGGGATCAAAGCCTGCCCGCCTTAAGGATAGCCAGTGCAACGGCAGGCGGCCTCGCCCCGGTTTTTAACAGGGGTGCACGAAAATTTAATTCCTCATCCGCCCGGGCGGATGAGGAATTAAAAATCAACGAAGAATCGAATGAAACGAGCTCATAAAGTCGATAAAATCCAATAATATGAATGTAAAAAAAGAATATTCCAGAAGACATTTTCTCGAAGTACTCGGTCTTTCCGGGGTTGGCATTTCTTTGATGGGCATGTCCGGTCCTTCAGTATTTCACAGATCTGTTCCGGACAATGATGCATGGAAAATTTTCATGTTCTCCAAACACCTTCAGTTCCTGGATTATGAAGGAACTGCAGAAACCATGAAGGAAGCCGGCCTTGATGGCGCTGACCTGACAGTGCGCCCCGGCGGCCACGTGTCACCAGAAAATGTTAAAACCGATTTCCCTAAAGTAATAAATGCCTTTGAAAAATCAGGGGTGAAGGTTGGTATGATCACTACCCGGATCACCGGAACCGACGACCCTTTAACCGAACCCGTTTTAAAGTCTGTATCGGAAGCAGGAGTTAAATATTACCGTATGGGTTACTTCGGTTATGATGATGATCTTGGTATTGAAAAAAGCCTTGAGAAACATCGCAAAGAAGTCAGCAAGCTGGCTGAACTGAATAGCAAGTATTCTATTCATGGAGCCTACCAGAACCATGCCGGACAGAGAGTTGGCGGGCCGGTTTGGGATCTGTGGATGTTGCTGAAGGGATTTGATCCTCAATGGATAGGTTGCCAGTATGATATCCGACATGCTGTGGTTGAAGGGGGTAATTCATGGCCTTTAGCAATTAAATTACTGCAGGAACATATTAAAACCATTGTAATCAAGGATTTCAAATGGGTGAACACCAAAGACAGAGGGTGGCGTGCAGTAAGTGTACCCCTCGGAGAGGGAATGGTAAATTTTGATGAATATTTTCAGTTGCTGAAAGAACTGAACATAAAAGCGCCCATATCGCTACACTTTGAATATCCACTATCCGAGGGTAAAAATCTTAGCAAAGAGCAAAAGCGTGAACAGGCTGTAAAAACAATTCAGCGGGATGTGGGAAAATTAAAGGAAATGCTGAAGAAGAACGGACTTGTTTAACGATGGCTGTAAATACCTAAAAAACAGAAAACAATATTAAAAAAGAATAAACATGAAAAATCAGTTTAACCGAAGGGATTTCCTGAAAACAACAGGTGCGGTATCAGCAGGAATGATGATGGGATTTCCCCGTTATTCAAATCAAAAGGACCATAATAAAACCATCACCATTGAAAATGTGGATTCCAACTTTGAGCGGGAACCTTTGATCCGACCTTTTGGCTTTAAAGGGGGATATATGACGGAGATCTGGCAGACAGTAGCTCAGATGCAAAGTGGATCGGGCCGCAGTAAAATTGGTTTGTGTACCCAGAATGTTTTGTGGTCGGATGCCAGCGTATTCGCCGGTCATTCTGAAAGCGGAGGAAATGCACTGATGTATGCGATGAGTGAAAGGGCACTTCAGATAACAAAAGGAATGAGTTTTTCAAATCCCATTGAACTCCTCGATGAAATATTGGATGAAGTCTACGAATACGGCAAAAAAATCACCAAAAACCCAAATCTCCGAAAAACATTTGCACTTAATGCTCTGGTAGGAGTTGATAATGCGGCCTGGTTGCTGTTTGCTGCTGAAAACGGTATCAAAAGTTTTGACGAAATGATTCCCGAAAAATACCAACCAGCACTTTCTCATAAACACGATAAAGTGGCCAGTATCCCTTTAATGGCGTATTCGATACCGATAAATGAAATTGAAGAAGCAGCCAAAGAGGGCTATTTCTTTATGAAAATCAAAATCGGTCAGCCCGGCACACAGAAAGAAATGCTCGAAAAAGATAAACAACGGCTGTCCGCAATTCATAAAGCCATTGGTCATATTACCACCCCTCACACCAAAGACGGTAAGCTGCCCTATTATTTTGATGCCAATGGAAGATATGAAAGCAAGGATACCCTGTTGCAGCTACTTGATCATGCCAGAAAAATTGGCGCCTTCGACCAAATCTCCATTATTGAGGAACCATTTCCGGAGGAATTGGAGGTTTATATTGGCGACCTACCCGTGCGAATAGCGGCTGATGAAAGCGCACATACCGATGAAGATGCGGCAAAGCGGATTGAAATGGGTTACAAGGCCATTGCCCTCAAAGCCATAGCCAAAACATTAAGCATGACCATGAAGATTGCCCAGATGGCTTATGAAAAGGATATACCCTGTTTTTGTGCCGATCTTACCGTAAATCCGATCCTGGTGGAATGGAACAAAGCTGTAGCAGCCCGGTTAAAGGCTTTTCCGGAACTAGGGGGACTTGGGTTACTCGAAACAAATGGTCACCAGAATTACAAAAACTGGGACGAAATGGTCAGCTACCATCCTTATCCGGATGCTTCCTGGCGTAAAACAAAAAATGGTGTGTTTAATCTGAATGAAGATTACTACCGGAAAGATGGAGGTATTTTTAAGGAATCAGACCATTACGAGAAGATGTTTGCACATAAGAGCGATTAGGGGGCTCCGACAGGACGGATGCCTTCAAACCCGTCCCGTTTCATGTGGATAAGGTTCTCTACCTGGGGGGGCAATTCTCTCCGGAATCTTGTAATTGGATTTCTACGTTTTTTTCTCCCTGATAAAGGGCGTTTGCATGTTAGCGGCCGGCGATAATGGATTTTATGTAAGATTCCGGTGTCAATACCCCCATTTCACTTTTATTAAAATCCTTTATATTTCTTGTCAGAATTACATTAATTTCACCATGTTTAATCGCTGCAAAATTTTGCAGGCTATCCTCAAAATCCTTAAATCCCGAATTAAGCGCATTACTCACCACCTCTTTATCCATTACTAAAACATGGGTAATCATTAACAATTGTTTAAGCTTATCAATGACCTTATCATGTCGCGCTGTTTGTCGTAACAAATAATAAACATTGCTATAAATTACCGGTGTTACATAGCCCTTTAATTTATTGGTTTCGCATAAGCCCATCACTTGCGTGGAATATTCAGCAAAAGGCTTCCTGTCAAAAAAGAAATCCATGATTACATCAGTATCAATTAATACCTTATCCATCTTGCAAGTATTTTTTTGATAATTCTTTTGACAACTCCTTTTTATAATCGAAATCTTTTGGAGCCTTGAAGGAACCCCGCAGAGAAGAAGCAATGGGTGTTGAATCTATCACCTTCGCATTTTCCTCTTTTACTATTACTTTAAGATAATTTTCAACTATACCGGAAAGGCTTCTCCCTTCACTTTTTGCATATTGCTTGGCCTTTTCAATTAAAGACTGATCAATTGTTAATGTTAGTTTTGTATTCATAACACGTCTTTTTTATTTTCAATATACACGTGTAAAAATATAAATATTTTATTAACCGTACAAATAATTATTAAATCATACGTGATTTAATTAACATGATTTAAATTTAACAGATCAGTAATTTTGTATTATCGATATAACTTATAAAAAACTTACATGTAACTCTTTTATTTAAAGGTGCCAATTCGATTAATACTTCCACCGGTTAGCCAGAGCAACCAGCGACAGCATGACTGGCACTTCAACCAGAACGCCCACTACGGTTACAAGAGCGGCCGGAGAATTTAACCCGAAAAGTGCAATGGCAACCGCCACAGCCAGTTCAAAAAAGTTACTGGCGCCAATCATTGCAGCCGGGGCACAGGTGGAATGCGGGAGTTTCAGCTTTTTCCCTCCGAACCAGGCCAGGAAAAAGATAAAATAGGTTTGAATCACCAGCGGGACAGCAGCAAGCAGAATGATCAACGGATTATTCAGGATATTTTGCCCCTGAAAGGCAAACAAAAGAACCAGTGTAACTAATAGCGCAACGATGCTCACAGGCTTTAGTTTGGGTAAAAATTCTTTTTTGAACCATTCCCCGCCCCGACGTTTTATCAAAACCCGTTGTGTAATCACACCCGCAACAAGGGGAACAACTACAAAAATGATAACACTGGCTACCAGGGTATCGTAAGGGATAATAATATTGGTAATTCCAAGCAATAAACCTACAATAGGAATAAAAGCCACCAGAATAATGAGGTCGTTTACCGAAACCTGCACCAGTGTATAATTGGGGTCGCCATCGGTGAGGTAGCTCCACACAAAAACCATTGCCGTGCAGGGTGCCGCCCCCAGAATGATGGCGCCGGCAATGTATTCACCGGCCAGTGCCGGGTCTATCCAGGCTGAGTATATTTTTGAAAAAAATATCCAGGCAAAAAATGCCATGGAAAATGGCTTGATGGCCCAGTTGATGATGACTGTCCATATGACCCCCTTTGGCTTTTTTCCCACCTGTTTAATACTTGTAAAATCAATCTGGAGCATCATCGGATAGATCATCAGCCAGATCAAAACTGCTATCGGGATATTTACACGGGCAAATTCCAGCCTGCTGATTATTTCGATTGAATCGCCTAATAAATAGCCCAGTCCTATGCCGGCAAGGATTCCGAGACCGACCCAGAGGGTCAGGTATTTTTCAAAAAGACCAATTGTTTTTTTAGGTTTATCGGGAATAGTCAGGTTTTTGAATTTCTTATTCATCGTATTAAACTCTAATTATGCTGAAGTTTTTTTGCGGTTAGGGTTATACTGTAAATTCCGGCACCGGAGTTTTTATATTTATCCATCTCCTGTACATTCAGGTAATTGGAAAGAATATTTTCGGGAATTACAATTGCTTTCTCTTTGTGGATTTCAACCTGGGAAAACCCCTGCTTTTCAATAATTTTCAGGTATTCCTGTTTTTCGGTTGCACCCGATACGCAACCTGCATACATTTCAGCTGCTTCTTTCAGTGTCTCCGGCAATTCTCCGTGGGTTACCACATCGGAAATACAAAAATGACCTCCCGGCTTCAATACCCGGTAAATTTCCGAAAATGCTTTTTGCTTGTCGGGGACCAGGTTAAGCACGCAATTGCTGAGGACTACATCGAATGTTGAATCGGACAAAGGCATGTCCTCAATGTCACCCCGGACAAATTCCATATTTGTAAAGCCTGTTTTTTCGAGGTTCTGCTTTGCTTTTTCCAGCATCTCTTCTGAAAAATCGAGGCCGGTGACTTTTCCGGTTTCTCCTGCAATAGTTCGGGCGATAAAACAATCATTTCCGGCGCCTGAACCCAGATCGAGCACCGAATCACCCGCTTTAATTCCGGCAAATTCGGTAGGCAAACCGCAACCTAATCCAAGGTCGGCATCAGGATTATAGCCTGCTACCCCCGAGTATTCATCGCCAATCATACTAAATTCCAGTTCACCGCAACAACCTGAGGGACCACAGCATCCCTGCTGCTGTAGAAGCTTGCTCTGGCTGGCAATCGAGCAATATTTTTCTTTTACAATTCCTTTTAAATCTTCTGCTTTCATGATAATTTGGGCTTAATTTCTTCTTCATAGAGTTTATAAAAGGCTTTTTTTATTTCATCCCGTACACGGTAATATTCACTTTGGATAAATTCCGGTGTACCGGTAGCATACGACGGGTCGTCGAAACCGATGTGCAGACGGTGATTTACTTTTCCCAGAAAAGCCGGGCAGGCTTCATTGGCGCCGCCACAAACAGTAATCACGTAGTCCCATTCTTTGTCAAGATATAAATCAACTGAATCGGAAGTGTGATCACTGATGTCAATGCCAATTTCATTCATAACTTCCACCGCTTTTTGATTAAGTTTTCCGGAGGCTTCGGTGCCTGCCGAGGCCACTTCAAGCCTGTTGTCGAATGAGTTCAAAAATCCGTGTGCCATCTGGCTGCGGCAACTATTACCTGTGCATAAAATCAGTACTTTCATAACTATAAATCACTAAATGGATTAGTAAAATTCTATTAATCTATCACTAAAAATTCATGTACTTTCTCCACTGGAGGCATATAGCCTCTTGCAACCACCTTTTTCGTTAATTACCAGAGTCGGAAGAATCCATGTCCGGTAATTTAACATTTCATCAATGCCGTCTATGGTTTCTATTTCAGCTTCTATATCCAAAATGCGAACCGCTTCATCTACCCTTTGAATCATTCTCCGGCATTTGCCGCACTTACGGCCAGGACATAATATTTTTATGTTATTCATTTTATGCTAAAAATTATACTCCACACTTATTAAAACATAGCTCCGTATATTAAACCCGATGCAGTTGCCATAATCACAACCAACACAACATAAACCAGTGTTTTTTCCGTCCCCATTACACCTCTGATAACCAGCATATTGGGTAAAGATAAGGAAGGGCCTGCCAGAAGCAATGCCAGTGCCGGGCCTTTACCCATGCCGGCGGCCATTAATCCCTGTAAAATTGGCACTTCGGTAAGAGTAGCAAAGTACATGAAAGCACCTACGATTGAAGCAAAGAAATT
>CAYRTD010000065.1:0-21356 GCA_964426915.1 uncultured Bacteroidaceae bacterium
CTTTTTAGTCCCCAGCAAATAGTTTGCGATAAACAAAAAATAACTGGAGAATTGGCACTTTTAAATAAAAGAGTTGCATATAAGACACACTCAAGAAGAATGAATGCTTTCAGATTGATTTAATTTAAGGAACTGTTGAAAATATGGAATGGTATATATATGTTCTGATTGTGCTTGCCGGAATATTTGCCGGATTTATAAATACGCTTGCCGGAAGTGGATCTCTGATCACACTTCCTTTGCTGATTGCACTGGGCTTACCGGCAAACGTGGCAAACGGGACCAACAGAATTGCTATATTGCTTCAAAATGTCGTTGGCGTTAGTAGTTTCAGGTATCAGAAAATACTGGATTTCAGAAGCTCTGTCAAATTAGTGATACCGGCGGTTATCGGTTCTGTTCTGGGTGCCTTTATTGCAGTTGATATAAACGAGGAAATCATGAGAAAGACCATAGGAGGTCTTTTGCTTTTCATGTTTTTCGTTATCCTTTGGAAACCTTCACGATGGTTACGTGAACAACAGGGAAAGTCTCCTCTGCCGTACTGGATCAGAGCGATAATTTTTTTTGTTATAGGAATTTACGGTGGTTTTATTCAGGCCGGTGTTGGGGTATTTCTTCTGTCGGGGCTGGTTCTCGGAGCCGGTTATGATCTGGTAAAGGCCAATGCGGTAAAGGTTTTGATAATTTTGATCTATACTGCTTTTGCTCTTTCGGTCTTTATTCTCAACGACCAGGTAAATTACAGCTATGGGCTTATTCTTGCAGCAGGAAATATGACAGGTGCTTTTCTGGGTGCGCGGGTTGCTGTTAAATGGGGACCTAAATTCGTAAGATATTTGCTACTGGCTACGATAATAATTGCTTCTGCCAAGATGCTCGGATTATTCTAGGGATCTATGATGTAACGGATCCAGCCTCTTTGTCTGAATTTATCTGCACTTGTAAATTTAGCCATCTTTGCAGCCTTAATAACTGCTTTACTTATACAATCATCAAGATAAGTGGCTTCAGCAATGATGGGATCGCCAACAACATTTCCTTCATTATCCACATCTATCTGAACCTTAATAATTATCCTTCCTGTAACATCTTCACAATTAGCAATAAAAGGTTTGGGCCAACTTCCCCTCCCTTTACGGTCGCCGAGACCATAGGATATTCCATTTCCGAGTCCGCCACCATCACCATAATTATCAACACCCGGGCTCCCCTGTGGACTTCCCTGGTTCCCGGTTCCTCCTGCTTCGCCCTGAGATTCGCTACCGGTTCCCACTCCTTTATTTCCAAAAGCGCTTTCTCCCATTTTCCGGAGGGCCTCTGCTTTTTCGACCTTTTCTCTCTCAATACGCTGTCTTTCCAGTTCCGCTTGTCTTTGCCTTTCTTTTTCCAGTTCTATTTCCCTGCGTTTTTCCGCTTCAATCTTTTGCTGCCGGATTTCCTCGGGAGTAGGTTTGTTTTCTTTGACCGGAGATTCCTCAAAATCCTGTACTTGTTCTTCAACCTCCTGTTTCTGAACGGGTTCTGCAACCGGTGGTGTTTCTTCCACAACAGGGACAGGATCTTCACTTATTTCTTCTGGAACCGTTTCCTGCTCACCGCCCTGAGTTTCATCACCTGCAGGTTCCACATCCCCAAATCCGGTAAAATCGGTACCGAAATTCACAAGAATACCTTCCTCTTCCGGCGGCGGATCAGGATAACTGAAGCCGAAAAAGATCAGGAGGATGGCAATCAGTGCATGAAATATTGTTGTTCCTATTAAACCGTCTTTTTTTAGGTTCATAATTATTCAGGTTTAGTACCTAAAATTACTTTAAACTTTAGCCTTTTCGCGAGTTCGATAAAGTCTGTTACCTGATCCCAGCTCAGATTTTCATCTGCATTTAATCTTACGGTAACGGGCTGAGTTTCTTTTTCTGAAATTTCTTCTCTCAAACGGCTTTCAAGTTCTGAAAGAGGTACTTCATCTCCATCCACAAAATATTCTCTGTTCCGGGTAATTGATACATTCATTTCCGGGCTTGAAATCGTCTGGTTATTACTCGGTGGAAGATCTACATTCATTGCGCCCGGAATAATAAGGGTTGATACAAGCATGAAAAATATCAACAGCAGGAATACTATATCTGTCATTCCCGACATGGCAAAATTAATATTTCGCTTGTGTCTTGAGGTTATCGCCATAATTATTTTTCCTTCAGTACAACTTTGATGTTGTTTTTTGCTGCAATGTTCATTACCCTTACAGATTCTTTTACCGTTGCTTTAGCTTCAATTATAAATGTAACGGTAGGTTCAGGCTGACCTGAAAGCTTACTTAGTAAAAGGGTTTCAAGGTTTTCATAAGCAATAATCCTGCCATCAAGGGCTACTTGTCCGTTTTGTTTAATCTCTACGACAGGAATAGTTTGTGGAACTTCCACATTCTGACCTCTCTGAGGAAATAAAAGCTTTAAAGCATTCGGGGCAAGAAGGGTAGAGGTAAGCATAAAGAATATTAGTAAGAGGAATACAATATCTGTCATTCCCGACATACTAAAATTCAGACTTGCTTTATGTTTTGTGCTAATAGCCATAATTATGCCGGTTCATTCAGCAGATCCATAAATTCTGTTGTGCTGGCTTCCAGATTATTAACTACTTTTTCAACCTTTGCCACAAGTATATTATATGCGAAAAATGCAATGACTCCTACAATTAATCCAGCAACTGTGGTTATCAGTGCTGTATATATTCCCTGAGATAACTGGCCGACATTAATATTATTTCCGGCATTTGACATCTCCATAAAGGCCTGAACCATTCCAATCACTGTCCCCAGGAATCCCAGCATAGGGGCTCCTCCGGATACTGTTGCCAGTGTAGGTAAACCCTTTTCAAGTTTGTATATTTCCAGGCGGCCTACGTTTTCAATGGCAGCGCTTACATCGTTTAAAGGACGTCCGATCCTGCTGATGCCTTTTTCAATCATTCTGGCAACAGGGTTTTCTGTAGACTGACAGAGGGTACGTGCTGCATCCACCTTACCGTCCATGATATAATCACGGATTCGGTTCATAAAATTCATATCTACTTTTCTCGCTTTATTGATTGCAAAATATCTTTCAAAAAAGATATAGACAGCAACGATTGAGAGAAGTATAATGGGAAGCATTACCCATCCGCCTTTCATAGCAAGGGAAAGAAATGTTTCTTCACTTGTACCGGTTGATTCCAGCTCTGTTGTTTCAGTCGTAACGACCTGCAAAATGGTCAGTATATTCATAGTTTATTTCAATTTTGAGCGAATATATAAAAAAAACGGGATAATTGTTTTTGTATTATATCCACTGTTATAAAAAGTTAATAACAGTCCGGGGTTTCCTCCAGATTGACCGCCGGAATAATACGAAGAGCTTTTGATTATTCTTTGATCATTGTAGTTTCCTCTTCTTTTTCTGTTTCTTTTCTTCTTGTGAATAAACTGAAGAGAGCATCTCTATACCTTTTCAGCAGTTCTCCAAAGCTGTCAAAGTCTTCGCGGTAAAATACACCCACACCTTGTGTATAAGGGGAGGTCTGAAAAAGTAAATTGTCATTTGCCCGGTTGAAAGCCTTTAAATGGAGTTTGCCGTTTTCGGTAATTTTAAAGTCAATATCGAAATCACCAACGATATTATTGGGATTTGTTGCAGCAGATGTCCGGGTCGTCTGATCACCCCTGACATCCAGGTTTCCATTTATGGATATACGGTCATCAAGGATCTGTGTGCTCAGGGCGACTTCCAGTTCATCGGTTGTGATCTGGTCGCCGGGACGATAATTGAGCCCGATGTCGAAATCTTTCGAGATCTGGCTTAGCAAATGGCTAAGCTGATTTGAAAGAAGTTCGGATGTTGCTACTCCGGCCATATTAGCTGTACTCCCTGAGCCTGAGCCACTAACAAATGCTTCGCCCGGATTCAGGCTCATAAAGTTATTCATTACCAGAAGAGATATAAACTGCTTGAGTTTTTCTTCTTCAGTGTTGATTGAATTACTGACAATATTTCTGGTCTGCTGATCGGTAGTGGGTAGTACGATATCGGTCTGAATGTTGGGTTTAAGTAGTTTTCCAGTCATAATTATCTGACATTCTACCGGTATTCGCTGTTTTAACCTGTCGTCGGCTTCAGGTGAAAGTGTAGAAACGGAGGTTCGCAACTTGTATACAGCCTTAAGATTGATGTTGGCATCTGCCGGGTCACCATTCCATGACAGAGTACCCCCTGGCTCAACCTGAAGCTTTTTGTTGATCAGATTCTGAAGAGTAAAAAGATAATCCCCCTCCTGAATAACCATGTCCCCGTACATTTCAAATTTCCCCAGAGTGTTTATCGACATAGTGAGGTTGCCGTTTCCTCTTCCCTGTAGAATATCACCAATTCTTGGGTCGAAAATAATTTGTACTTCTGCATCCGGAGTTATTTCCAGATTAAAATCCATAGTAAGGCCCTTAAGATTTACCTCATACTCCGGTTCTTCTTTTTGATTTTCTATTTTTTCATCTGATGTGTTTACAAACCGGATAAAATCATTTTCATTTACTTCCTCTGAGCGATCCAGGGGAATATTAAAGACTGAATTCCTCTCGGTTTTTGCATTGATTTCCATATGAAGATTATCCGGTGGACCGCTGAACTTCACTATACCGGAGGCCAGTACACTTCCGTGAAACAATTCGTTATCCGCCTGGGTTGTATTGAGGAACCAAAAACCTGTTGTTGAGATATTCAGGTTAAGATAAAAGTCGCTGAAATTTTTATTAGTCACCGATCCGGAAGCAAGAGCGATATTACCCCTTTCGTCTGTCAGTGTGAAGTCATTTAGAATCACATTGTTATCTTTTATACTAACCCTGTCAGTGAAGGAGTATCGGGTTTGGAGATAATTTACCATGGCAGAGGCTTTAAAAAAACTGATCTCACCATTTACCCTCGGTTTTTCAGTGGTGCCTTTGAAGACAAGCTTTCCTTTTCCCAGACCTTTGATGTCTGAAACCAGTTTGCTTGACAGAGGTTCAAAAGCGGAAAGCCTAATCTTATCAAAATCGACATCAAAATCAATATTTTTTTCATTCGGGAAGTAATCTCCGTCAATTTTAAAGATTTGCGTTACTCCTTTAACAGAAGAAGCGAGAATGTGTATACCCTTAACATCGTTTTTCCATTGTGCCCGGATATTTCCCTGTCCAAAATCCTGCTCGTTTATATAAAAATCATTCATTATTAAATCTGAAAGGAATACAGGATTTTGATAAGGGTTGATCAAACTCGCCTGTCCGGAGAGGGTTCCTCCTAATTTTAGCTTCAGTTCACCTGTAAACAGATTTAATGTTGCCAGGTCCAGTTCACGGAAATTTGCAGCCAGCCTTGAACCGGTTTTATGTGAAATTTCTCCTGCCAGGATAAGTGCCTGATTATGATTACTGATGATGAATGAATCGATCTTTACAGCACTGGAATCAATGTTAACTTTACTGGCTGCGATATTCCACACTGTATCGTTAAAAACAATAAATGAAGGTTGCAGTTCCACCGCTATTTTTTTATTACCGGAAATTCGGTTGGTGGACAAGCCTGCCTTAAGATTTAAGTTTCCGCTATAGACAGGTTTGTTGATGCTACTCCAGGAGATTCCTGTTGTAAGCGTATCCTTAATAAGCTTACCTGAAATGTTAAAATTATCAATACCAAGATCCTCATTAACCGTTAAATGATTAGATACTCCCGTATATTCAATACTTTCAGAATCACTTTCGGCGATCAGTTGTAGTTTAGTCCAGTAATTATCCTTGTAGCCTGCTGATGAAATATCTGCAGTTATTGCCAGGTCGTTTTCGGCCGGATTAAAATGTCCGCTTATGAAGGAGTTATCGCCAAGAAAAAAATCACGGGTAAAAAACCGTGCAACATTTTCGACCTCCTTAAAATGAAAGGAAAAGTCGAGTTCAGTCTCATCAATAAAACTATCATCAAACCGCATTGCTGTGTCATTTGTTAATGCAGGGAGATAGTTAGCGGTAAGCTTTAATATAGATCCGGGGATCTTACTATAATTAAAACGCCCGTAGACATCTGCATCCAGAACATCGGAACGGATCTCGAGAAGGGATGAATTTCCTGAGTTTTCAGCCCTTAGATTAAGATCGTATATTTGTATCTGTTCGCCGGATCTCTGAAAAAATGAATTCACCAGCTTGATTTCCCCATTAATGCTGTCCGGATGAATCCCTGAAAAATCCGATTCAAGAAGGAAGGACACAAAATAAGAAGGGTCCGTTCTGTTTAAGTGCAGGTAATAAGGCCTCAACCTGCTTACATCTGCAATAAAATTAAATTTAGGCTGTTCTGAAGAGAAGTCCACTTTTCCCTGAAAATCCATATGAATGTTGGGATCACTTACAGCCATAGAACCATCAAAAGTTTCTTCTGTTATAAATCCTTCCAGGCTAATATTCTTGTAATCGTAACCATACAACTCCAAATGATTTATCTTTCCATTAAGATCGGCTGAAATTTCTTTTTTTTGAAATAAGCCGTCAACTTCTGCAGAAATACTTATATTTCCAAGGCGGTCCTCATTATTTGGAATAATGCTACCCAAAGCAAACGAATTGGTTTTGAAGCTTCCCCTGTAAATAAGTCCCCCGAAATTATCAGGCTTCAGGAGAATGTCCGTGGAAATCGCGCCAAGACTGGTGCCGAAGCGGCCATAGGTTACAAAATCGTCATAATATCCTGTAAATTTCCCACTATAGGTGATGGTACCCAAGGCTTTAAAATTATCCGGTATTTTCAGTCTTTTTTTTTCCGGAAGATGTATTTTTTGAATATCCCCGATTGTTGTCTGTAACATATCAATGTTAAAATGAATAAAGGTTTCGGAAATATCCGGAAGACCTATCATATTCAGACTTCCTCCGAGAAAAGTGTGATCGCTGAATGCTATCAGTATATTGTTGGCCGACATATCACTGATCTTACCATCGGCTCTTCCTGAGATCCTTAAGGTCTCGTTAAAATCATCCATTCCTGCTGAAAAATAGCCAATATCCGCAAAATTAACTGACGATGACCGAAGACTGAAATCAATGTCAACCTGATTGACAAAATCAGAAAAATCTCGGTAAGATTCAAAATTAAACAGAATGGCGTTGGCACTTACATTTGAAAGGGGGGTTTCTATATAGACATTATTATAATGCATATGGTGTTTACTCAGACTAAGCCTGGAGTTAAGATTTGTAAGCTTAAAACCGGATTTTTCAGTGCACTCGAGCCTTTTTATGTCGAAGCTAACTGTATCTCCTGATTTTATCAGATCACTAATCCTGATATTTAAATCTTTAAGGTCCATGGAAGTATAGTCGATGGGGGAGCCTTTTTTTTCTTTATAAGGATCAGTAAAACGGAACCGGGAATTATCAAGCTGGATATTAGTAAATTCCAGCTTCCATTTTTCCGATTCAGGCTTGTCCGGATTCCTTATTTCATCGATTATGAAATTAAGGTTAATGCCTGTTGAATCTGTTGCAACAAAGTGTATGTCAGCTTCTTTAAGGGTAATTCTTTTTATTCCGATTTCTTTTTTTGCCCGGTTAAATTTATTCAATGTCACTTTAACTTTGTCACTGAATAGAAGCGTGTCGCCATTTAAATCTTCCAGGTAAACATCTTTTAACTGAAAACGATTGAAGAAAGTAATGGAAATATCCTTTACATTTATAGCCGTACCAAAATATTCTGAGATTTCTGAAGTGATATAATTGGAGAGCTTATTCTGAATTTTTTTATTTTGAAGGAACAACAGTGCCGTTGCCGGCACAGTGATAAAGACCAGTAGCAGAATAAGCAATATTTTTACAAATTTTTTAATGATTTTCAGCTTTATTTTTAAGTTTAACGCAAAAAAACGAAAAATATTTAAATAGTTAGGTGTAACATCATGTTATTTTCTGAACATTCAGACAGTTAAGTTTTTCGCAAGCTTCCGTTTAACTACGGGCCATCTTTGATCCCAAACATTATCTTCGCTGAGCTCACCTCCAATTGGGAGTTCGGTTATGATCCGAACGTTTTTACTTTATTGAAAGTCTTTATGTATCATATCCGTATTATCCTTTTCTTTCTCTTTCCTGTAATCTGATTATATTTGTACAATAATCATTCCGAACATATGAGTATACACATATTGGCTATTGAATCCTCCTGCGATGATACGGCTGCTGCTGTTTTTTCAGACAGGAACTTGTTATCTAGTGTAATTGCGAATCAGAATGTACATGAAAGTTTCGGTGGTGTGGTTCCTGAGCTTGCCTCAAGAGCACATCAACAAAATGTAATCCCCGTTGTGGATGTGGCAATGAAAAAGGCAAATTTGGGAATCAGCGATGTTGATGCTGTGGCTTTTACGCGCGGACCGGGTCTCCTTGGTTCTCTGCTCGTTGGAACTTCCTTTGCTAAATCCTTTGCACTTTCACGTGATATTCCCCTTATTGATGTCCATCACCTGCAGGCTCATATACTTGTGCATTTTATTGAGACGGAAAATAATAAAACTCCTGATTTCCCCTTTTTATGTTTGCTTGTTTCAGGCGGGCACACCCAAATTGTGTTTGTTAAGGATCATCTTGATATGCAAATAATTGGTAAAACAATAGATGATGCTGCAGGTGAAGCTTTCGATAAGTCCGCAAAACTGATGGGCTTACCTTATCCGGGAGGACCTCTTGTTGACAAGCTTGCCAGGGAGGGGGATCCGGAAAAATTCAGCTTCAATAAACCTTCAATTAAAGGGCTAGATTACAGCTTCAGCGGACTTAAAACTTCATTTTTATACTTTTTAAGGGACCGTCTTAAAGAAGATGATAAGTTCATTGAAAAAAACAAAGCAGATCTTGCTGCTTCCCTTCAGAAAACAATTATTGATATTCTTATGGATAAGCTTGTAAAAGCTGCCCGGAAATTCAATGTAAAAGAAATAGCGCTTGCAGGAGGCGTCTCTGCTAATTCAGGGTTAAGGGATGCCGTAACCGGGGAAGGAGAAAGAAATGGCTGGAATGTATATATTCCTCCCCTGAGTCTTACCACAGATAATGCAGCGATGATCGGAATTACCGGATATTTTAAGTACCTGAAAAAGGAATTTTGCGGACAGGAAGTTACACCTCAGGCAAGGATGGAATTTTAAAGTTCATTTTGAAGCTTTTCCAATCCTTCATCGCGAGTTTTATCAAATGCTTTGTCGAGCTCGGGGTTTATATTCCTGCACTTATCTATAACTTCACCGGCCCACTCAAGATAAGATAGCTTTCGTTCTGTGCTCCAATCAAGGGGATATATAAGAATATCGCGTATATTACAGGTTTTATCCGCAATTTTGAGTTTCTTGGCATTTTCACTAAGTGAGGGGACACGTTTTATTTGCAATTCTTTACGTACAGCATAAGGCAGATCTTTGTCATCAGTAACTTCCATAACAATATCGCTGACCTCCTTACTGAACTTCTCAGTTATTTCCTGTTCGGTTGCATCAGTATCTTCAATAACATCGTGAAGGATAGCCGCAATAAGTAACGTCTCATCCTTTTCTCCGCATTGAGATAGTAAACTTGCCACTTTTAAGGGATGATTTACATAAGGCACCTGGTTAAAACCCTTTCTGCGCTGATATTTATGCTTTTCAGCAGCATAAACCCCAGCTTTTATCAATAAATTTTCCTCCATGATTTCCCCATTTTTTTGGCAAATTTAAAATATTGGTAATAACTTCGAAACAAATAATGAAAGATTTCGTCCAATAATGACAGATTGTTAAAAAATATCTGAGTTTTAATTTTTGCTTATTAAAATTGTAGTTATTTTAGTGTCAAATATAAAAAGCCTTGCTCGAGCCATTAATTATAAAGGAAACAAGAAAGACTCCGGATGTGAAACTGGATCCGGCAGGATTCATTAGATTTGAAGGCAGATCTATACCTGAAGATGCTAATCTCTTCTATGAGGATATTATTGACTGGCTTCAGTCTTACCTTGCAGTGCCACAGAAAGTTACCACTGTAGATATTGCGCTCGAATATCTGAACAGCGGTACTTCAAAATTCATGTTACAGATACTAAAAATACTGAGAGATCTTTCAAAGAACGGATACAACCTGGTCGTTAACTGGTATTATGAGGAGGGTGATGATGATATACTCGAAAGAGGAGAGTATTACCAATCAATTCTGGATATTGATATAAATTATATCCAAACAGAATAAATCCTTTCTCTTATCCCTATCGATCAAAATCACTACTCTTACTCTTTAGAAATTTTTCGGGAAACGTGGCCCGCAAATAACTTCAAACACTTCATAACAGATTTTTTCTTTCCGAATAGTTGTATTCTGGTTTATGTCATTGTTCAGGAATCTTTCTTAAACATACTTTTTTATTTTAATCTATTAACAAACTCTTTATAAATTTGTTGGAAATGAAAAAACATAAACTCTTTGAATATGAAAGAATACAATAAAAAGAAGAAACTTTATTTCCTGTCTTTTTTTTCTTTACTCATTGTTCTGACATTTGCATTTTGTTCGACTCCCGAAAAGAATGACCAGGAAATTGCGGAAGGGATTACAGTAGAGGGAGTTAATCACCCCGACTGGGCTCTGGATGCCGTTATTTATGAAGTGAATATAAGGCAATTTTCGGGGGCAGGAACTTTTAAGGGCCTGGAACAGGATCTCCCCCGTTTGAATGAGCTGGGTGTGGATATACTCTGGCTGATGCCAATACATCCGATCGGAGAACTAAACCGGAAAGGAGAGCTTGGCAGCTATTATTCAGTTAAAGATTACAGAGAGGTAAATCCTGAATTCGGCACCATGGAAGATTTCAGATCTCTGGTTGGTTCAGCACATGAAACCGGGATGAAGGTTATTATCGACTGGGTGCCCAATCACTCAGCCTGGGATAGTCCCCTGGCAAAAGAACATCCGGAATGGTATTTGGAAAATGAAAATGGGGAATTTGTATCACCCTACGACTGGACCGACGTTATTCAATTTGATTATGACAACCCTGAATTAAGGGAGTATATGATCGAAACCCTGATTTTCTGGTTGGAAAATGCCAATATAGATGGTTTTCGTTTTGATGTTGCCCATATGGTTCCTGTAGATTTCTGGAATGATGTGAGAGATACACTACAGCAGATAAAAGAAGTATTCCTGCTTGCAGAATCGGATCAGCCTGTTCTGCACATTGAAGCTATGGATATGAGTTACGACTGGAGATTTCACCATATTATGAATGAGGTTGCCAAAGGTAATCAGACTACGGATGATATGCGGAATCATTTTTTTTATGTAGATAGTGTTTATCCACCAAATTCCATACTAATGCAGTTTACCTCCAATCATGATGAAAACTCTTGGGCCGGAACCGTTTACGATAGAATGGGAGAAGGTGTTAAAGCTTTTGCCGCGTTGACTTTTACCGTACCAGGTATGCCGCTCATTTATAACGGACAGGAAGCCTGCCTGGATAAACAACTTGAATTTTTTCAGAAAGATCCTATTGAATGGAAAGACTGTGATATGTTTGAATTTTATCAGGAACTTATCGACCTGCGGGAAGAAAATCCACCATTATGGTCTGCAAGTGCAGGAGGTGATTTAAAGTTTCTAACAACAGATCATAAAGAAAAAGTTCTTGCCTTCTTGAGAGAAAAGGATGATGACCGCATTATGGCCCTGTTTAATTTTTCGGATGAAAATGTATCTGTCACTCTTCCGGAATCATTACCGGATGAGGAATTTACGAATTATTTTTCAGGAGAGGAGCATTCCGGCTTGTCTGGAGTAGCGATGGAACTTAAAGCATGGGATTATAAAATATTTATTGATCAGTCAGACTAACAGCATGTTGCGTCAGTATTCAATGGCATAATTTTGCAGATGTGGTCATTATTCTTTCATTTTTCCGGACCAACAGAAGGTGCCCGACCCCGGTGAAATTAAAGATTTGAATGTGGGTTCTGACAAAGGGTGAGTGCTACAGGCTTTTACTAAATTCTTTCCAGAAACGTAAATGAAAACCCAGACTTCGTTTACTTATCATTTCGCGGTAATCATATTTTTCAGCTTCAAAATATACCCCCACAATCTTTAATTTACCGCGATCAAGCATATCTTCTTCCATCAGGAAAGAGTAGCGCTCCAGGTTGGATCGCGTAGGATGGAACAGGAGAAGATGCTTTCGGTTTTGATTTTCTTTTTTGTGAAAATAATCCTGTGAAAAGAGGGGATGAATTCCCAAGAAAAGAGAGATCAGAATTATATATATTTTACTCATTTATATCTTCTTTTTACAAATGCAAAGGGCTCTGTTTTTTTTAGTCTCTTACCTCCCTTTCCCATAATCGAGTAGAGAGGGCCCGGATCTTTCATGTTCCCTTCATTCGGTTTCCTGATAAGAAATTTTATGTGCTAAAAATAAAAAACTTTCAGATAAACCCCGGGTATATCTACCTGCTTTTTTCAGGTGAATACACCGGTAAAAACCGGGTGTGTATTCTTATTCTTTAAGTGAGTCCACTGTTTTTTACCTGCCGTGGCAGGAATAAATTTGACATATGAATTATGAACTTAAAAATAATGAGCTTTTCACATACTTAATATTGTTTTAAAAGAAATTAACAAGTTGCTGAAAATGAGTCCTTACAACTGGAAGTTAAATACAAAGATCAATTTTATCATAGCTCTGTTTATTGTTATGATCCTTGGCGGGATTGTATTTATCCTGAGAAATTTAGCGCAGGAAATTATTTACCAGCAAATCACCGCTATTATAATAATACTTGGCATTTGGATTTTCGCACTGATGCTGGTTAAACGCATTTTCCGGCATTATATTATCGATCCCTTACAAAGAACTGCTGCTGTTTCAAGTCGGGCATCCGTAGGTGACCTTTCTGAAAAAACTGAAATTAAGGGTAGTGATGAAATAGCTCAGATATCATCTTCCATTGATGGGATTATCCAGAATCAGCTCAACCTGGCTGAATTTGCAGAAGAGATTGGGGAAGGGAATTTTGAGGCCGATTATAAGTTGCTGAGTGAGAAGGATAAACTTGGGTTATCTATAACCGGAATGCGCGACAAGCTCCAAAAACTTGCGGTTGATGATGAAGCCAGGAACTGGGTTTCTGCGGGGTTAACAAAATTCGGAGAAATACTAAGAGATGATGATACGGATCTTAACCTGCTGACAGACCGGTTTCTCTCATCTCTGGTGAAATATATCGATGCCAACCAGGGAATGATCTTTCTGTTAAATGATAATGAAAAGAACAAGGAATACCTGGAATTATTATCTGCTTATGCCTGGAACAGAAAGAAGTTCATAGAGGATAAAGTTGAAATCGGAGAGGGGCTTATCGGACAAGCTGCTATTGAGAAAGCTAAGATTTATATTACAGATGTTCCCGAGGATTTTATTTCTATTACTTCCGGATTGGGTGATGCAAATCCGCGTTGTGTTCTGATTGTCCCCATGCTTTCCGACGATGAATTATTTGGTGTTATTGAGCTTGCTTCTTTCCGTAAGCTACTGGATTATGAGATAGAGTTTGTTGAAAAACTTGCCGGGATACTTGCATCTGCAATTTCCAGGGTGAAAACCAGTGAGCAGACACAGAAGCTGCTGAGAGATTCACAACAACTCACAGAAGAGTTGAGGGCACAGGAAGAAGAAATGCGGCAGAACCTGGAGGAGATGAATGCCACGCAGGAGGAGATGCAACAAAGAGAAGTGGAAAGAATAGGGATATTTTCTGCCATTGATAATACACTGGGAACAGTTGAATTCGATATGGAAGGAAATATCTTAACTGCGAATGATAAATTCCTTCAAATGATGAATTATAGCCTGGAAGAGATTGAGAATAAAAGTGACCGGATTTTTGCAGACAAGGCAAATGAACCAATTGACGTATATAATCAATTCTGGAAAGACCTCCGGGCAGGGAAGGCCCGGACAGGTGATTTCAAAAGAACAACCAAAACCGGCAGGGAAATATGGATAAATGCGTCCTATACACCGGCACTCGATAAAGAGGGCTTGCCCTATAAAGTAATTGAACTTGTTGCAGATATCACTGAAAAGAAGATGGCTGAACTTGAAACGCAAAGACAGGCTGATGAGCTAAGGCTTCAGGGAGAAAAGCTAAAGGCGTATACCGCGGAACTTGAAGATATAAAAAGAAATTTGAGTGATAAATTAAATGAGGCAAGCCAGGGTTTGAAAAAGAAAATTGAGGATATAGAGGCAGAAAAAGCGAAAAATGAAGCTGTACTGGAAGGCTGTGTGGATGGCGTTATAAGCTTCGATCATGAAGGAAATGTCAGGTACTTCAATTATGCGGCCGAGGAAATATGGGGTTCAAGCAGGGAAGATATTATCGGAAAGAATATCAGGAATGTGATTCCTCTCAGCCTCGAGCAGAATGGAAACGGCCTTACAGCATTTTATGAAAATAACGGAACGAAAAAGGAGATTGATGTAAGGACTGAGGTTTCCTGGGAAGATGATGGTGGAAAAGAATATGACTTGCTGGTAACGCTCACCAGGGCTAAAGTGAATGGGAATACCACATTTACAATTTTCGCCCAGAAAATCTCTGTAGACCTCTTTTAAAAAATGTTTATATCTAATCGAAAAGGATAATGGATAAGGAAAACAAAAACGGTGCAATGATAGAAGAACTTATAAATGTTTTTCTGGAAATAGACAGGCGAATAAAAATGTTGCATCAGGATTCTTCAGATGTATTTTTAAAGTTGAACAGTTTTCTCAAGGATTATCATAAAAAATACGGGATCATTACCGCCAATGTTAACAGGATATTTGAAGCAATAGTTGGTAAACAGGGAGAAGGGCTAATAGAAGAATATGATACCATTTGTAAAGAACTGAACAAATATAAAGAGTTGGCAGAATCCGATTATCAGAAAAGTTACATCCTTCTGAAACACCTGAAAACCAAGATCAATTATTCAATGGTTGTTTTGAGAAATTTCAAACAGGATCTTACTACACTAAAATTTTTAACAACCAATTACAGGTTACTGTCCAATAGCGGAAGTTTAGACAATAAAATACCTGAACCGATTATCAAATGGGAGAGTACTGCTTTAAGCATCAGGGAAGGCATTAGCCTGTTAACCCGTGAATTTGAGGAAATAATTACCAAAACAGATATCATATTATCAGGTATTGAAGAATTCACCAGCGATTCTTTAGATATTATCAGTCAGTATAATGAAGACCTTAAAACCACTCACTCGATTATTAACCGAAAAAATCAGGAGTCAAAATCCCATTTACCCGTTCTGAAGGAGAAAATGGATAACTCGGGAAAATGTATAGGGAATATTATCACACATCTTCAATACCACGATATTATACGGCAAAAGATCGAACATATTCAGGCTACACATCAACAAATAGTGAAAGATCTTGAGAAGAAAGAGGTTGTTCCTGAAGCATCGGATATCAGTGAGGATGACAAGCGATTTTCGATGATTTCCGATATTGCTGGACTTCAGGCCGCTCAGTTAATACTGATCAGTAAAGAATATCAGAAAGCTCTCGAGGTAATCACCCAGAATTTTCAGAAGATCGGAGGCGATTTGAATAGTGTTTCCAGCATTTCCCATGAGTTTTCCTTTGAGGGAGACAATTCCGAAACTACCCTGATCAACCGTGTAAGAGACAGGATGGATAAAGGAGTGATGATGATGGACTCTTTCAACTTTGCTTCTTTCGATCGTGAGATCAGACTTTTGATCGATAGCTTTGAGAATGCTTTTAAGACCGCCGGGATACTGATATTCGATCCTGTTGAGGAATTCAGCGATCTTTTCCTTGCAGGAAAGAATCCCGACAAAATTACCAAAACGAATATTTCTACTCCTAATATCATGTACCAGCTTTCTTCGCTTGTACGAGACATACTTCAGAAAAGGGATGAGCTGCAAATCGATATGGAAGAGATACAGGGTCATATCGAGACGTACCGGAATGAAAAGCCTGTAACTGAATTAGGAAGTGAACTGGAAAGTGAACAGATAAAAGTAATGGTGAGCATCACCCGCATGCTGAACCGGCTTGACGATGAGAACAGGGAGCTTGATGAATCTCTTTCACAGAATTTTAATCTCAATAAAGACATCCTTTCCAGGCTTAAAGAAACGATTGATAAGGTAGATTATTATGAACTTTTTGATAATGTATTGTCGGAAATTATAGAAAAACTGAACACGGTTAATGTGAAACTGGGAAATAGTGGACAGGAAGTTATTCCCCAGGGAAACATCGGAAAGCTTAAAGAGATAGAAGCTCTCTATACCGTAGCAAGTGAGAGGATAGTTCATGATAATGTACTATCGGGTAACAAAGACATAGGGATGTCGGATGAAAAAGAAGATGATGATTCTGATGACCTTGAATTATTCTGATAAATGGAATAAGTGCTTAAAAGCAAAAAATGTTCACATACATACATGCATGGATAATAACTAAATCAGGAATATTATGTCAAAGACTATTTTAATTGTAGACGACTCGGAAAGCATAAGGGAGGTGGTGAATTTCACTCTGGAAAATGAAGGATTTGAGGTGCTAGTCGGAGTTGATGGTAAAGATGCTCAAAAATTTCTCGATGGGAGAAAGATTGATCTGATCATCACTGATCTTCATATGCCCGAAATGGACGGTATACAGCTAATAAGATCGGTGAGACAAATGCCGGATTATAAAATGATCCCTATCCTTTTTCTTACAACAGAATCTCAAACAGAGAAGAAAATGGAGGCAAAGGATGCCGGAGCTACCGGATGGATCATTAAACCTTTTGTGCCGGCTAAATTAATTGCTGCAATTGGAAAGGTAATGAAATAGGAATACCAGTCTCAACAGCGGAATATATAAACCTAAGAAAAAAGAAGTTATGAAAAACCCGGATAAAGATTTAAAAGAGATAAGAATTTCCGATCTGACAGTATTTACAATAGAGGACACGAAGGACCAAATTGATGAATACCTGAAATCCGGGAATAAAGTCAGAATTATAATGGAGAAGGTCACCGGGATAGATCTGAGCTATATTCAACTCATATATTCACTGAAAAAGTCAGCCGGCGGGGGAAAGCTGTTTTATGAATTTGAGGAGGATCTTTCTCCTGAGATTCGTGAGCTTCTTCAAAACACTGGTTTTACCGATATTCTAAGCTTTCAGTAGCAAAAAAAGAAAAAATATTAATATGGAGCAGTTTAAAAATAAATTCATTGACGAGGCACTGGATCTTATTCAGGAATTGGAAAGTTCTTCACTGGAGTTAAGTTCCGATCCTTCAAATTCGGAACAAATTGAAGTCATTTTCCGGGCAATGCATTCCCTTAAGGGGGGGAGTGCAATGTTTGGCTTTGAAAAGATCGATACTTTTACACATCAGCTGGAAACTGCCTATGATAAGGTAAGATCTGGCAATCTTAAAGTTAATGACAAACTCCTTGACCTTACTTTTCAGTCAATCGATCATATTAAAGTATTATTATCGGAAGATGATTCCTTAAGCGAAGAAACCCTCAATACTCATAATATTCTTTTACAATCTATTCTTGATCTTCTGGAAGATCGACAGGGATCAGCCACAGTGTCCCAGGTTTCAGGTCCGGAAGCTGTATCAGCAAAAGAATCCGGTTCCACCTATTTCATAAAATTTGTTCCCCGTGAGGACATAATGAAGAATGGTACGAATCCCATGCTTATCATTAATGAACTTCAGTCTCTTGGAGAAAGCCGGGTATTTTCTTATACCCGGAATATTCCTGAATTCGAAAATCTTGATGTACTTTCCTGCTACACTTACTGGATTATTATTCTGCATACACTATCCTCCGAGGATGATATTAGAGATGTTTTCATGTTTGTGGATCTTGATTGTGACCTGGAAATAAAACACTTGTGTGAAAACAATATCCTGGAGAAGGATGAATTCAGGAACAAACTTGAAGAAGTATATGAAGCCGGGAGAGATATTGATTTTAAAGAATCAGAGACCCTTGCAGGTGATCTGCAGAAAACCTCCGCAACTCCTTCCGATACACCGGCAAGAGGAACCTTTACCCGGCAGAAAGAACAAAAGATTTCGAGCATAAGGGTTTCTTCTGAAAAGCTGGATGAGCTGATAGGTCTGGTTAGTGAACTGGTAACCCGGCAGGCAAGTCTTACTCTGATCTCAGAAAACATCCATCACAAAGAATTAATTACGGTTGCCGAAGATATCGACAAGATTACCAGACGTTTGAGGGATAGCACCTTCAATATCAGACTTATTCCTGTTGACAACATGGTTACCCGTTTCCAAAGACTTGTAAGGGAGTTGTCGCAGGAACTGGATAAAGAGGTCAATTTTCATACTGAAGGAACGGATACTGAACTCGATAAGACCATAATAGAAGGACTTATTGACCCTTTAATGCACATTATAAGAAATAGCATTGACCACGGAATTGAACCTGCAGAGGAAAGAAAAGCTCTCGGTAAACCGGAAAAGGGCACTATTAAATTGAAAGCTTTTTATTCGGGGGCGAATGTATACCTGCAGGTTTCCGATGACGGTAAAGGAATGAATATTGCCAGGATTAGAGAAAAAGCCCATGAACTTGAGCTCATTAAGGATATCGAACCTTCAGAGAAAGAATTACTGGATATGCTTTTCCTTCCAGGCTTTTCTACTGCTCAAAATGTAACCAAAGTCTCAGGAAGAGGCGTGGGAATGGATGTTGTAAAGAGAAAAATATCCGATTTACGTGGAGAGATTAGTATAGATACTGAGGAAAATGTGGGCACGACCATGACTATCAAACTTCCCCTCACGCTTTCAATTATTGATGGTCTTCTTGTTATGATCGATAAGACACATTATGTAATACCTCTGGCATCGGTGGATAAATGCTATGAATTTAAGCACGAGGAACTTAGCAATGCAGTAAATAATATGATCTATGTTGATGAAGGACACATTCCATTTGCTTATCTGAGAAAGGAATTTGCCATTGATACACCCCCTCCGGCAATTGAACAGGTGATTGCCATAGAATATGACGATATGATATTCGGGCTTGCAGTTGACCAGGTTGTTGATGAGTACCAGGCAGTACTAACTACCCTCGGTAAGATGTTCAATAACCAGGACATGATATCGGGAGCCACAATTCTCGGAGATGGAACCGTAGCACTAGTTGTAGATCCTAATAGAATTATTAAGCAATTCAATTACCAGGCAGTGGACAGTTGAGCCCGGTGATCCCAAATAGACACAAAACTTAGCACAGAAATTTAAAAATTAAAATTTAGAGTGATGAAAAAATTAAGCAATTTAAGAACCGGCACTAAGATCATGATTACCCTGAGTCTGACAATGATCATTGTACTGACGGCATTTGGGGTCTACACCATTCAAAGGCAAAAGAAAAACCTTTTAAACGACAGCGATACCCGTATGTCTGAGCAGGTGAATGACCTGACGCTCATCGTTGATCAGCAAATTAAGGAAAACCAGAAGATGGTTTTGAAACAGGGAGAAATGTCTTATGATCTCTTCCTGAAGGAAGGAGAAGTTGAGCTCAGTGATACGGTACATTTTACTGTTTCAGCAATAAACCAGGACACCAAGAATCCTACACAGATCGAACTCCCGGTTTTGCTTCATGATGAAATGCCGGTATTTCATGATTTTTACTTTGTAGATAAGATTGGTGAAATGACAGGTGGAACTGCTACGATTTTTCAAAAATTCAACAGCGGTTATTTGCGCATTTCAACCAACATAACAGATGATTCAGGTGAAAGAGCTGTTGATACCTATATACCCTCCAGTTCATCCGTGGCGCAGACCCTTGACCGGGGCGAGACCTTCAGAGGAAGAGCTATTATTATGGACGAATGGTATCTTACATTTTATAAACCTTTGATGGATAATGGAAAAGTCATTGGTGCCTATTATTATGGCATGCCTGAAAAAGATCTGAATGCTTTAAGACAAGTATTTGTTGAAAAAACTTATTATGAAAATGGATATCCCTATGTGGTAGATAAAGAGGGTAATTTTCTAATTCACCCCAATGCTGAGGGAGCAAACATTGCAGAGGAGGATTTTTTCAGCCAAATGAAGGAACAGGATGAGGGAAAAATCAGTTATATGTGGGAAGGAGAGCCAAAATATCAGTTTTTTAAGTTTTATCCTGCTGCCGATTTATACATTGCGGTAACGATTTATGAAAAAGATGTTCTTGCCCGTTTGTCAGAAGCACGAAATTCCGTCATTGCAGCTATTATTGTTGGTGTCCTGGTGGCACTTCTAATTGGTTATTTCCTTGGACGAAACTTCCAGAATATTATCCAGAAGATTATTACCCAAACCAGGAGACTTACCGATGCTGCCGTAAGCGGCCAACTGGATGCCCGCGCAGACGAAGCGGAAACCAATTTTGAATTCCGCCCCATCACAGAAGGCATTAATAAAACACTTGATGCGCTGATAAATCCTTTAAATGTAGCTGCTGAATATATCGAACGCATTGCCCGTGGAGATATTCCCCAGAAAATTGTAGATGATTACAATGGTGATTTTAATGAGATTAAAAATAACCTTAATCTGTGTATTGATGCGGTAAAAAGCCTGGTTGAAGATGCAGACACCCTTACCGTGGCTGCTGTTGAAGGTAAATTGAATACCCGTGTGGATGCTGATCGTCATCAGGGTGACTACAGGTTGATTGTGGAGGGTATTAATAATACCCTTGACCGATGTGTTGGGCTTATTGATAACATGCCTGTTCCGGCAATGATTATCGATAAAGAATACAACATTCAGTACATGAATGAAACCGGAGCAGGTCTGGATAATAAGACGGGCAAGCAACTGATCGGGACAAAATGTTATGATCATTTTAAAACAAAGGATTGTAAGACTTCGGATTGTGCGTGTAACCGGACCATGATATCGGGACAGAAAGCCGAAAATGAAACCCAGGCAACACCGGGTTCGCTGGAACTTGAAATTGCTTATTCTGCTATACCGATAAAAGACCGGGATAACAATATCATAGGTGCCTTTGAAGTAGTGAATGATCAGACGGATGTTGTAAAATCCATCAGAAAGGCTGAGAAGATCAATAGTTATCAGGCAGAGGAGGCCGGTAAGTTAACCGAAGCACTGGATAAATTTTCAAAAGGTGATTTAAGTTTTAATCTTGAAACAGAGGCTTCAGATGCCG